>CAZBSW010000295.1:0-2690 GCA_964494835.1 uncultured Thermotogae bacterium | reverse complement strand
CATAATATTCATCGACGGCATCGGTTAGATCCTTATTTCTTATGCTCTCTCCATGACATGCTCCGCCCTGTAGCGGTTCCATTAGGCGCGTGGGGAGCACGTCACGTTCACGGTAATGTCCGTCCAAGGCGGTGATAACACGGCGCAGTAGATAATTCCTCTCGCCAATCCGCAACATTTCCACAGCGTCAAGTTCGACCCCTGTCACCGCCTCCAAGATCCTTCTAATCAAAGGAAAAGGATAGTACTTGCCCGTTGCAGACTGGTTCCATGAGACAAACCCACATATGATAGCTGAATCGACAAACGAATACAGATCCTCATACTGCTTGCACATCCTTGGCTTGTCACGCCAACCAATCCGATTCATCGGCTCAAATACACCGATCTCGGGCGTCGGGGCGCCGGGTCCCTCGAACATCTCATCGTGCATTGCCTCAAGATGGGTGGCGCCACGGGGTGAGGTTGCATAACTGATCCCAAGGCCATTCTTTCCGCGCGGATCGTGCATCGGGAGCTCAATACCCTTGATTTGTACAGCAAAGTCCTCACCATGATACCGCGGAGCAGCGACGCTGAGACCTTCGCTCAGGATGTCTCCGATCCCATTACGCATTGCGATCTGATCGACTGTTCGTAGCATGCCGGCCGCGTCTCCCCAACCCACGCGATCCTTCTCCGGTATGAGGCCTTGCTCGGATGCCTCCATCAGCCAAGCGATGCATACTCCCGCACTGATCGCATCCAGCCCGTACTGGTTGGCTCGATGATGTGCCAGTACGACCGCCTCAAGGTCATCGACGAAACATAGCGATCCAAAACCGGCTATTGTCTCATATTCCGGTCCTTCTGTTTCCAGATCGTCAATCTTGACGATAGGCCGGCATCGAACCGCGCAGCCGCGGCAAGCATCTCTTCGAACAAGAACTCGATCATTGATCGCCTGCGCCGAGATCTGATCGACCCCGGTGAATTCGCCTTCCCGGAAGTTCCGCGTGGGAAGGATGCCTAGTTCATTGTAGTAGGCGACCCCTTGGCTTGTTCCAAAGGACATGAAATCGCGGATTCCTGGATTGGACAGAGTGAGGCGACTGAAGTCTCGCGAAGCCTTTTGGAGCTCCACGGAGTCCGCGATTGGGCGGTTCTTGCTTCCCTGCACGACGATCGCCTTCAATCGCTTACTGCCCATCACGGCTCCAAAACCGGGCCTTCCCGCCGCGTGTCCTCCATCGTGGATAATGCAGGCCATTCGCACCAGTCGCTCACCCGCCGGTCCGATACTTGCAACAGCAGCGGATTTGCCGCACCGCTCACGCAGCACTCGCTCACAGTCGCCGGTCCTCATTCCCCAGAGATCGGACGCGCTTTCGAAGTGCACTTCACCGTTGTTGATATGGAGATAGCACGGATCGGCTGCCAGGCCACGAATGACCAGACCATCGAACCCCGATCGTGCCAATTCGTAGCCGAGGGCCCCACCTGCATAGGACTCGTTCAGCATATCTGTTCTGGGGGACCAGCCCATGACCGCATGCTTACCGGCACCGGGGATTCCTAGGCCTTGGAGCGGGCCGGTAACGAAGAGCAAAGGGTTCTCAGGAGACAGGGCAGCAGGAGCTGACGACAAACACAACCGCTCTTCGAGGAGATACCGTACTCCGATTCCCCGCCCTCCCAGGTGCAGCTCACCCCACTCCGATGGAATCCTCTGTTCGCGGGCGGTCTCGCGACCGAGGTCGATCTCAAGGAATCGGAACCACAATCCCTTCACAGGGACACCTCCCCTAAGGTGGGCTAGAACCTCCTCATCCCAGACACGAAGCGCTCTGTGATCTTGGTCGGACTGGTGATTGCTTGCCCCACGACCACACAATGAGCACCGCAATCAATCGCCCGCCGAGCTTGCGCCGGTGTGCCGTATCTCCCCTCAGCAATTACAGGAACGCCGATTCTCTTTGTAAGAGCCTCTACCAGTGGTAGGTCGGGATCTTCCATCTGTGGTGAGTAGTCGGTATATCCAGAGAGCGTTGTGGCGACTATGTCGGCTCCTGCTTCAACTGCGGCTACCCCCTCGTTCAGCGTTGAGATGTCGGCCATGATCATGACCGGGAACGAGTCCTTTACCGCTTTGCATACCTCGGCAAACGTCGTCCGTATTGGACGAGGACGGTTTGTGGCATCCATAGCGATGATCTCGGCGCCAGCACGTGCAATCGCCTCCGCGCTTTCAAAATCGGGGGTGATCCAAACAACAGGACCGAGATCGCGCCGCTTGAGAATCCCGACTATCGGGAGCGTGACTCGCTCTTTGATTGCCCTAATGTCCGCCACTCCATTCGCGCGTATTCCAACTGCTCCTCCGAGCTGTGCGCATTCGGCCATGGCGGCCATATGGGCAGGACCGTAGAGGGGTGAATCCACCAACGCCTGACAAGAGACAATCAGACCACCCTTGATCCTATCCAGCAAGTTGTTCATTCTCGTTTCCTCCCAGCTCACGCAACACCTCAGTGCCCGACTTGACCAGCATGGCCAGAGCATGCTGATCGAAGCGGGAATACTGAGCCTCATACCACCCCCCGGCGACGGCCGCCGTGTCGGGGAAAAATCCCGCATACCCGTTTGTGCATGCGAGAACAGCTACTTCTTGCGGGGGGGGGGCAACCGCCCTTAGAGAGCGCACGAGTTCG
>CAZBSW010000294.1:0-2692 GCA_964494835.1 uncultured Thermotogae bacterium | reverse complement strand
CGCGATCAGGTTGCTGAACAGTTCAGCGATGCGGATCCCGCTCCCTTGAACTGTGGGCATGTTGGGCGCGATCTGTAGGCTGACCCCGCGGAGCCGCACCTCCAAATCCTCTTTGACCTCTTCCAGCACTTTCTGTACGTTCACCCGCTCGAACGACGCACGATCCATGTGAATGCTGGATATGTTCAACAGGTCGTTGATCAACTGGCGCATGCGTCCGGATGTCTTCTTCAGACGCTGCAGGTAGTCCATGCCGTCTTCATCGAGCTTGTCTCCGTAATCTTCGAGGAGGAAACCGCTGAACGCCTCCACCGTACGCAGCGGCTCCTTAAGGTCGTGGGAGACAACGTGCGAGAATTGTTCCAGTTTTTCATTACTCTTCTCCAGCTTTCGTGTCTTCTCGAGCAGCCCTTCCTCCAATTGCTTAATCTTGGTAATGTCGATGTAGTGATCGATGCGCCCGCCTTTGTATCGTTCAGTCTCAATCGGGATCGAGCGGTATTCCAGCACGCGTTCCTCCCGTCCCATGCTCGGGCGGACATGGCACGTATATGCATCGATGCGCTCTTGTTTCTTTATCGCCTCCTCAACAACGGCGCGAACTTGTCGTGAATCTTCGAATGCATTGACGAAGCGGTTGAATGCGCGGCCGATGTCGATCCCAATCAGTCGGTCTCGATCCATCCCGAAGAACTCGCCGATGGTCTTATTTGCCCATACCACCTGTGCTTTTCTATCCGAGATGATGATCCCCGAGTCCAAGGTATCCACCGCCTCCTCGATCAAGTAGCGATACTTGGCCTCCGTCTCCATGAGACGACGCTCAAGCTCCACCTGCTGACGCAGATCGCATGCCTCCATCACCCCCACGCGATCCGTCACACGCTTGCCGCGCAGTTCCACAGGGACGACCTTTCGTTCCTGTGATATGAATCGTAATTTGACGCCGCGGATCTCGCCTCGCTCGAACAGACGCAGAAGCTCCGTTTTCATCTGATCGACATCATCCGGATGGATGTACTCTGACAGCTGTAGGTTGCGCTTGGTGGGATACAAGATGACCGTGCGCGATGACTCATTGCGTTTGAGGATAGTTCCATCCTTATCAACAAAGTGGATGATATTCATTGCCTCCTCGAAGATCTCTTCGTCGAAGCGATTGTCTAGGGTCTTGGCCCGTCGCCATCGGTCTTTTCTCGCTTCGCGGCGTTGGTTCGTAAGACCGACCGCGCCGCCGATGAAGACTGACATCGCAAGAAACGACGCTATGAGGCCGGGATGGCTCACTCCTAGAAATGGAACGGCGATGGCAGCGGTGACGATTCCAAGAAGCATTCCCCCTCTGACTTTGAGGGATGTAGAGACAAGTATGAGTGGGACTGCGAGAACTGCGAACACAAGCTCAGCGGGACGGAAACCTGAAACAAATAGGAGAACAATGGCAAGAATAGCCATGCCATAGGCCACGATGCTGACGATGAACTTCTCAGTGGGATTCAATCTGCTTATCACCGGTCACCCAACATCACCCACGGCAATGGGGTCCTCCTCTGGCAGGAAAGACAAATGTCTGGGTCAACTATAGAAACGTTCCAGACAACGAGGAAGGACACAGATCACCACTGTAGGAGACCTTGTTCTCGCTACGCGACGGGCTAGATGATGAGGTTGGGGTCGAGTTCGATGGAGAACGGTTCCATCATCTTCTGCAGGTACTCATCACGCAAGATCTTGATCTTGCGGCTCTCGATAGCGATGATTCCCCGTCCTTCGAGCTCACTTAAGGTTCGAATCGCCGTCTTTGACGATACTCCCGCCATTTCGGCGAGCTCGGCACGTGAGAGTTCCACCCCACTCTTGCCTAGATGAAGGATCAGGCGGGCGAGGCGTTCTTTGCTGGATGAATAGGAGCGTTCCGCAAGCTTGTTCTGGAATGCCTTCAGTTCTTCAGAGAGTTTTTCGTACAGGCGGAAGATCGTCTTTGGATGTCGTTCGAGGAAGTAGAAGAAGTCACCCCTCTCGATGAACCCCACGACAACGGGCTCAAGTGTCTTGGCGTATGCGTTATGACTCCCCTTGTCAAAGAGGGTTGTTTCCCCCAGGATTTCGCCCGGCCCGACAATCTTCAGAATCTGACTCTTGGCACGCATGCTTCGCTTGACAAGCTTGACCATTCCGTCGAAGACGAGATAAAAGCCGAATGCCGGTGCTCCTTCCTGGAAGATGATCTCACCGCGGCCGTACTGGATCTTGCGGGTTGCCTCCCGTAGTTTTTCCAGGTCCTTTTCGTTCAGATCGGCGAGGATACGAAAGTCTTTGAGATCGATCATGCCTACCCCCTGTTCACCTCGTTTTTCCACCCGCTTGTCTCTTTTCTCTCATCCCCTTATCACCCTTGCGGCAGGGTCAAACGTCCCGCATTGTAACAGATATAACAGCAAAAACCAAATCCCCTCCGGTGTACGGCTTGCACGTCTTCATCTTGAAGGTAAACTGATTCGAGACATGGTTGGAGCCAGACAGACGGATATGATCGAAGCGGCATTGCTGCAGATCAAGATCGGTGATGAGACAGATGCCGAGCGCCTGGAGAGGGTACGTGCCCTCCTCCTGGAGGCAAGGGGGGCGGATATCGTTGTCTTGCCTGAGCTTTGGCGGGTGGGATACGAGAATTTCGCTTCCTTCCGAAAAA
>CAZBSW010000293.1:1030-2728 GCA_964494835.1 uncultured Thermotogae bacterium | reverse complement strand
CGTCTGCTCAGGCTTGTATGCGGTGCTGGTGATGACGATATCGGTCCCGCTGGTGATGAGCAGGAGGGCTGTGGTTACGTCGCATACCATACCGTCGATGTTTCCGGCCATGAGGGCGAGTGCACGAGCTTGGTTGTCACTCAATCCGATTACGTCGACATCGATTCCATTCTGTTCGAATAGATCCCATCCATTGGCAAGCGCGATCGGCAACGCGCCCATGACCGGCGGGAGACTCACGCGCAGTTTCGGAAGGGCATCACCGTAAGAGAAGAACCCGACAAGGAACAGAATGACTAGACAGAAAGTCGCAGACCGGCGAGCATGGACCATACGCTCCTCCTTGAATGTGCGCGGTATTGCCCGATTATACCGATCCAGCCTTTTACGACAAAGAAAGATTGTTCCCTCTCATTGTGTGCGAACCGGCTGGTCGGTTGCTTAGTTTTCCTTTTTGGATACGATCTTTTTCTCATGGATCGGTTGAGTATCTGGTTGTGGCGATATCGCGGAAGAGTGCTGGCCGGATTCGTTTCCCTTCTGATTGTAGATGGAGCAGGAATCCTGGTCCCGTTAGTCATTCGTGAAGTGATCGACCGCCTCTCTCAGGGAAAAGGCGGTCTCCTCCTCTATGCATCCTACATCGCCGCCCTCGCCCTCATCATGATGACTTTCCGGTTTCTGTGGCGCTATTTCTTCATCGGCACGTCACGACGAATAGAACGAGACCTTCGCGCACAGCTATACGATCATTTTCTGACGATGCCCGCTACCTTCTACACCGAGCACAAGACCGGAGATCTGATGGCACATGCAACGAACGACATCGACGCGGTCAGCCGCGCCTGTGGGTTCGGTGTGCTGACGATCGCTGATCCGGTGCTGATGATCCCGGTCTCCTTGGGAATCATGCTGGCGATTGATGCCCGTCTCACGCTGTATACGATCATCCCCCTTCCCATCCTCACACTGTTCATGCTCAGGTTCGGGAAGATCATCCACAAGCGGTTTGAGAACGTACAAGAGACATTCTCGCTGGTAATGGAGAAGGTACGGGAGAACGTCGCCGGGATACGCGTCGTTAAGTCCTTTGTTCAGGAGAAGGGGACAGAGGACGACTTCGCTGGGGTGAATCAACAGCTGGTGGATAAGAACATGGCGCTCGTCCGCGTGTGGGGATTGTTCAACCCGCTGATCGAGCTTTTGAGTGGAGCGTCACTTGCCATCGTTCTATGGGTGGGTGGAAGCCGCGTGATCTTCGGATCACTCTCGCTGGGAAGCTTCGTTGCATTCAGTCAGTACCTGTCGATGCTTATCTGGCCGATGATCTCCCTCGGTTGGGCGGTGAATGTGCTCCAGCGGGGGAAGGCATCGCTCATGAGGATCAATCGCTTGCTCGCCGTGCCGGCGACGATTGTCGAGTCGCCTTCGCCGCGTCAGATCACCGGCATGCGCATCGACATCGAGGACCTCTCGTTCGTCTACCCGGCACGGGACGGAGAAGGCATGATTCCCGCATTGGGTGGCGTAAGTTTGACGATCGAAGAGGGGATGACGGTGGGAGTAGTGGGCCTCACCGGCTCGGGCAAGAGCACGCTGGCTCGCCTCATCCCACGCATTTTTGATCCCCCGCCCGGGAGTGTACGCCTCGGCGGAACCGATGTACGTGAACTCTCGCTCGGCGAACTGCGAGGAGCA
>CAZBSW010000293.1:0-1020 GCA_964494835.1 uncultured Thermotogae bacterium | reverse complement strand
TATGTCCCACAAGACCCGTTCCTGTTCTCTGCGAGCATTCGCGAGAACATCGCTTTCGGTAGACCCAATGCGACGATAGAGGAGGTGGAGCGCGCAGCGGAGCTGGCCGGAATTCATGATGAGATATGTGACTTTCCCAAGCGTTACGACACCGTAGTTGGAGAACGAGGGGTCTCGCTTTCTGGTGGACAGAAGCAGCGTGTGGCGATCGCACGCGCCCTCCTTCTAAAGCCGCAGATCCTCATCTTCGATGATCCCTTGTCTGCGGTCGATGCCGAGAAGGAGGAGCTGGTCCTTGGGAATCTGCGCACGTTCTTCTCCGGCAGGACTTGCATGATCATCGCCCATCGCATCTCGGCCGTAATGCATGCGGATCACATCCTGGTCCTCGACCACGGCCGCGTGGTGGAGGAAGGGACGCACAACGAACTCGCCTCTATAGACGGAATATACCGGCGAATCTGGAAGCTGCAGCAGGCGGAAAGGCGGATGAACTCTTCATGAACCACGATCTTCACGATGATGAGATTATGGGGAAGGCGTTCGACAGCAGGCTCATGCGCCGCCTGCTGAGATTCCTCGTCCCTCACACAGGCATGTTCCTTATGTGTGTCCTGCTCGTGCTCACGATTACGGGCATCCAGATAGGCATTCCCTATCTGACCAAACTGGCAATCGACAACTACATGACCCTTCCGCTCGGAATCGTCTCACTCGGCCAGGCTCCCCTAGAGGGCGCGCCGCGCTCGATCGGCGGCGGGCGCTACCTCGTCGATCTGAAGTCGGTCGACGAACCCACATTGCTGAAGTGGGAAGCCGACGGAGCCCTCTCTTCGGATCGATACATGTTTCTTGCTCAGGATGATCCGCACTCGCAGATCGCCGCAGCTCATCCGGACCTATTCACCAAAGTCGATGGCGGATACTTCGCTGATCAGGACGCGCTCCGTCTCCTATCTCCATCCGACATTACCACACTTCGGGGATCCGCGGTCGCCGGCATTCTGCAGCTTACCGGCC
>CAZBSW010000292.1:0-2730 GCA_964494835.1 uncultured Thermotogae bacterium | reverse complement strand
CCTCCTCCCCTCAGGAACAGGCGCGTGCAGAGGAGGGTCTGAAGGGGGCGCTCAAGTCGTTGTTCGCGGTGGTGGAGAACTATCCCGAGCTGAAGGCGAACGAGAATTTCATGCAGTTGCAGCAGACGATGGAGCAGATTGAGGACGCGGTGCAGCGCTCGCGCACATACTACAACGCCGTAGTGCGAGACCTCAACACGCGCATCCGCATCTTCCCGCAGAGCATCATCGCCAACCTGTTCCACTTCAAGGAGCGTGAGTTCTACATGCTCCCCGGCGAGGAGCAGCGCGAGGCCCCCCGGGTGCATTTCTGATGAGAAAAGCACTGCTAATATTCCTCATCCTGCTCGCTGGCGTGTCGGTCCTCGGGTTGGCTAGCCTGCGGATCAACGACTTCGTAAGCCAGATCACGCTTGATACGGCGGGGACACTGCATGTCACCGAAACCCTGACAGTGCTGTTCGATACGCCGTATCACGGGATTGAGCGAGAGCTACCTGTCTCCTATCGGCGCCCAACCGGGGAGAAGCTGAGCGTCTCATTCCACCTGAAGTCGGTCGAGGCAGACAACGCTCCCGCTCAGTATACGACCCGTCACAGCGGCGGAAACGTGATCATTCGCATCGGCGACCCCGATCGCTACATCACCGGAACACACACTTACGTTATCTCCTATTCGGTAGGACGGGCCATTCTGTTCCACGACGAATACATCCAGCTCTACTGGAATGTCACCGGCAATGGCTGGCGGATCCCGATCGAGCAAGCGCGCGCTATCGTTACCCTTCCCGATACGGTTCCCGCCGCTGACGCCAGTAGCACCTCGTATGTAGGCTACTACGGCAGTACAGCGCGCGGCGGCCAGGGTGTGATCGATGACAGCGGGCGCCTCACTTTCGCAACTGGGCATCTGTCACCGGGTGAAGGATTGACGATCGACATATCCCTGCCGCGGGATCAGGCTGGGATTGCCGCGCCGACCACTTGGCAGAAGGTCGGATGGTTCCTCTCGGCGAATAAGTATGCGGCGTTGCCGATTCTCGTTCTTGTCGGCATGTTCTTGTTGTGGTTCTACGAAGGGAAGGATCCGGCGAAAGGGACGATCGCCCCGCAGTTCGAACCGCCGCGCGGAATGCACGCGGGGGAAGTGGGGGTCTTGATCGACGATCGTGCCGATCTGCGCGACATTTCGGCGATGGTGATCGGCCTGGCGGTCAAGGGCTACCTCACCATCCGCGAGGTGGGAGAGGAGGACCTCGGACTCGCCGATAAGGTGAAACACCTGTTTGGCCGATCAGGACCACTCGACTACGAGTTCATCAGACAGAAGGATGCAGACACAGGGCTTACCAAGGTGGAGGCAACGCTGTTCGGCGCGATCTTCGATTCCGGGAACCCCGACAAGCGCACACTGTCCTCGCTGGAGAATAAGTTCCATAAGGTTCTTCCACAGCTGAAAGCAGACCTCTACTCAGGCCTAGTTAAGAAGGGTTTCTACGCACGCAGCCCGGAACGGGTGCGCCGGTCGTATTCTACCATGGGAATGCTCGTCGTATTCCTCGGTGTGGCTGTTGGGATCTGGGCCACCTCCCTGTATCTTGGTGCAGCGGTTGCAGCTTGCGGTGTGATCATCCTTGCCTTCACTCCGATCATGCCCCGCCGGACAAACAAAGGGACAGAAGCGCTGCGGGACGTGCTCGGGCTCTCAGAATACATTCGCCGGGCCGAGGTGGAGCGGATGGAGTTCCACGACGCGCCTGAGAAGAATCCGCAGCTGTTCGAAAAGCTCCTTCCCTACGCCATGGCCCTCAATCTTACCTCGATCTGGAGCAAGCAGTTCGAGGGGCTGCTCAAAGAGCCGCCGAACTGGTATGTGGGGGCAAGCCCAATGTTCAATCCCGCGTTGTTCTACATAGGTATGGCGAACCTCTCCTCGGGGATGGAACGGACGTTTGTCTCCGCTCCACGGTCCAGTTCGAGCGGTCGTTCCGCATGGGGGGGCGGTGGATCGTTCGGCGGTGGGTTCTCTGGCGGCGGGTTTGGCGGCGGCGGCGGCGGTGGCTGGTAAGACAAGCCCAAGAATACGGGGACACGGTGAGGGTGTGACAAGGAGAAGTCTTGAATCTCCATGTCTCCCCCTCATTCGTTCGGTAGTGAAACCTCCATTCCATGGCGGGAAGCGGCTTATGCAGCTTACGACTTCACTCAGTGCCACCTATCCCAGGTCGGACAGAAGGCTGCGGGCTGCATCGGCGTCTTCGGGACGGACCTGGAACTCCACGAATCCGGCCGATGCATTGAGTATCTGGATGCCGAGGGCCCAGGATGCAGCGCCCTTCTCAAAGTAGGGAATCTCCGCCGCTTCGAGTATGGAAGCGGCAACGGCCATCGTCCCCACATCGCCCGTTGCTAGAACGGTGACCAAACGGTCATTCTCTGTTGTCATTACTCTCCTCCGGCATCGCCCAGTATATCGCAATCCGATCCAGATAGAGGGCTAAAGCCCATTAGCAGCACAGGTGAATGAGAGTATAATGCACGATAAAGGGATGATTAAGGTGAAAGCACTTCTGTTGGCCATCCTTCTCGTATTGTGGGTTGTTCCCGCCATTGCAGCGACCCCGGTCTACACCCTCACACCATGGCCATACGGAGTGATCGGATGGATGCATGCGACACAGACAGACGCGCAACAGCTAATCGATGAAGCGACCCAAGCCACCAAAGCCG
>CAZBSW010000291.1:0-2732 GCA_964494835.1 uncultured Thermotogae bacterium | reverse complement strand
GAACAAGGTGGCGTTGATCGCCGAGGCAGTCGACAGAAGCGCCGCAATCGCGATCAGCACAAATCCTGCCTGTCCCAGGAAAGGGCGGGCCGCGACTGCCAGCGCGTAGTCCTTGGCGTGAACCAGTTGCGTCGCGGGTAGGTTTCCCACCGCGACCAGCGCGACCAGAACGTAGAGCAAAACAACAACTCCAACGGCAATGTAGATTGCGCGTGGCAGGGTTCGCGCGGGATCTTTCATCTCCTTGACCGAGTTCGGGATCAACTCGAACCCCTCGTAGGCGACAAAGATGAGCGCCGCGCCCATCAGTGTTCCGGATATGCCGGTGTCAAACACAGGGACAAGATATCCTCTTTGAATGAAGAACAGGCCGGCAATGGTGAACAACATCAGGATGACGAGCTTCACACCCACAATCAGGTCTTCGGAGATGCCGGCCTCCTTCGCCCCGACAAGATTGATCCCCACGAAGGCGATGATCACCAATGATGAGAAGAGGTGCTGTAGAAGCGACAAATGCCCGGAGAAGAGGGAGGCGCCATAGGCGCCAAAAGCGAAGGAGTACAGGGAAAGTGTGGCGACGTAGCCGACAAGGAGAAGCCAGCCACCGCAGGTGGGAAGAATATCGCCCGGGAATGCCTTTTCCAGATAGGTGAAGCTTCCCCCATCCGATTCGTATCTTACCCCCAGCTTGGCATAGGAGTATCCCGTGATCGCGGCGATCAAGCCGCCGACAAGGAACGCAAGATAACTGGCATGTCCGGCCATCTCGACCGACAGACCGAGAACGGAGAAGATTCCTCCTCCGATCATCCCCCCGATCCCCAAGGCAACCGCTTCGCGAAGACCGATCTCTTTGGCCATCAACCCCTCTCTCCTTCGGCTTGCCCCTCCATGCCGTCGCCTGTCGATCCTACAGGGATCTAATACCAAACCGATTCAATTTACCCACTATTTCCGCCTACGGAAATAGTGATGTAGCGGATCCTGCATCCGGGCAAGGAAGTTTCGATGTCTCTTTCCTTCCAACCCCAAGTGGTCATAAACCTCCAATTTGGCCGCATCTTCAATGAAGATCCAAATCAGGCAATACGCCCACACATAGCCAACGTATACCCAGGGAAGCTTTGCTACGAAGATTCCGAATCCGACGATCATCGCCGCAATAGTCTGGGTCCCGAGGATCGCCGCAAGGAGGATCGGTGCCGGGAATGGCCTGGTAAAGAACGGACGTCTCGTCCTGGCCACAAATAGGGTCAAATGGCCGGCCACCGCCAGCTTGAGGTAAATCAATGACTGCAGTACCTCGCCGAAAAGCCCAAATACCTTCATTGCAATAATGAGAAGGCCGAACGTCTCGATAACTCCGATCAGGCCGAGTGTGGTGGATACAGTCAACACCCGCCGCAGGTTCCACCGCACCGGTTTAGGATCGAGCCACGTGTTGTCGTAGGCGATGAACATGATCGGCAGATCGTTGAGAACGGCAAGGAGGATAATCAGCACAGCGTTCAACGGATAGAAGTTGAACGCGATCATGGTCATGGTGACGAAGAATAGGATCCGGATCGTCTCGGTGATGCGGTAGATCACGTAGCTATTCATCCGTTCGAAGATGCGTCGCGCCTCTTCGATCGCGTGTACGATAACCGACAGGCCGGGGAGGGTGAGGACCAACGCTGCCGCCGAGCGAGCGGCGTTGGTGGCCGCAGACACGGCAATCCCCACATCCGCCTGCTTAAGCGCCGGCGCGTCGTTTACGCCGTCGCCGGTCATCGCAACGATGTGTCCGTGTCGCTGCAACGCCTTGACGATCCCGTACTTGTGCTCGGGGTAGACCTGAGCAAATCCATCGGCCTTCTCTATGGCAGTTACCGTCTTGTTGCCGAGATCCTCCGGGTCCTCTCCTTCGGTGAAGATCGCATCCGCAGCGAGGATACCAGTGCCCAACCCGAGCTTCTGTCCGATCTCTTCGGCGATGGCTACGTTGTCTCCGGTCACCATCTTCACTTCGACCCCGTGCTCCTCGGCCCGTTTGATCACGTCCGCCGAGTCCACGCGTGGCGGATCGAACAATGGCAGAATTCCCAGGAGTTTCCAAGGCGCGTCTTCTCCCTCTGATTCGGCGACGCCGAGAGTGCGATAACCCTTCGCCGCCAGGTCTTCCACCAGCTTGTTCGCCTTCGCTTTGGTCGGCTCGTCGAGATCACTCATCCCGATGATCACCTGCGGTGCGCCCTTGGTAACTCTGAACGTCCTTTGCTCATTCTTCTTTACCGTGGCCTCAGTCCGCTTATGGACCGGGTCGAAAGGAACGAAGTCGATCTGCCGGTAGTCTTTCAGTTTGTCCTTGTCTTGGATTGCTCCGATGATTGCCTGATCGATGGGATCCGGATTCTCGCTCTTCGACGCAAGAGCACCGGCGAAGATGACGCCTTGTGCATCACGGTCGCTGAAGCTCACCACCTCCCCCAGCGTGAGCTTGTTCTGAGTGAGGGTCCCTGTCTTATCGCTACACAAGATATCGGCCCCCGCCATCTCCTCGATCGATTGGAGACGCGAGACGATAGCCTTCTCCTTGGATAGAGCCAGCGCGCCCACGGCCATGGTTACCGAGATGACGGCGGGCAGGGCGACAGGGATGGAGGCGACCACCAAGATAAGCACGAATTGGAAGATGGTGAGTGGCTGATCCCCCCGGGAGAGCTGGAAGATGACGAGCATCACCGCCA
>CAZBSW010000290.1:0-2777 GCA_964494835.1 uncultured Thermotogae bacterium | reverse complement strand
GGACACAAAGCCGCGGATCTTCTGAGACAGCCGGGCTGCCATGGTCGGGGAGAGAACCAGTGGGCTGGCTGTCTTGTCGTCTATATACGCGTTTCCCATGGTATCGGGAAGCGTTTTGTTTTTGTAGAAGTGCGGAGCGTGATCCAGATGGCTGGAAAAGTGGCGGTACTTGAACTAGAGGAGGTACGCGAGGAATACGCAGCTCTCGTCGCCCGTGGAATTCCGATGAGTGTACGGGAGCGGTACGAGAAGGCACTTGCCGTGATGCGGCAACAGATCCGGCAAGCGCGTCAAGGTCAGAGTGGGAAGAGATTGGGTGAATTACTGGTGGAACAAGGCGCGATCGAGCAAGCGAAATTGAACCGGGCTCTCGGCGAACAGCAACAGCGGGGAACGGGAGAACTCCTCGGCGAGGTCCTGCTATCACTCGGATTGATCAGCAAAGAAGTCCTGTTTGACGTTTTACGAACCCAGTTAGGCGACATTTGAGGGCAAGGAGGGAGGAATGAAGAACATGAAGTGGGTCATGCTCATGTTAATGATTGGGATCGTTCTCCTGGGAGCGATTCATGCTTGGGCAGGCACGATAACAGTCGATGATAGCGGCGGTGCCGACTATACCAGTATCCAAGCCGCGATCGATGCCGCGAGCTCGGGGGATACGATCCAAGTCGCGGCGGGAACTTATCACGAATCACTCGCCAGCTGGAAGGACATGGAGATCACGAAGTCCTTGAACCTCATCGGAGCAGGATCCGGCCAAACAATCGTAGAGTTGCGCAAGGGTCCGATGAACGGAATCGAGATTAGAGGTACTGATTTGGATGTCTGGATCGAGGGGATCACGTTCACCAAAGAGGCCGGAAACTCCACCGGGAGTAGCTTTGCGCTGCGGGTTGCCGAGACGACAAGCACCTTCGACAGCTTCACGCTCAAGGATGTGGAGGTAGCTCACGCGAACGGCCCAGATGTCAACCTCGGCGCAGCCGGTACGTTCAACAACGTAGTGATCGAAGACTGCAACTTCCATCACGGTGGCACCTGGGGTCTGTATGTTCAGGGCACGGTCAATCAGATGACCGTCACGAACTCTGCGTTTTCCTACAACGGGCAAGTGGATTCGTGGCACGGCATCGGCTTCGATCTCACGGGACACGTCACCGACGCCACCGTGACGGGCGGTACTTTCAACGGCAATACGGCCTGCGGGATCAACCTCATGAGAGTCAAGGATTCCACATTCTCTGGGTTCGAGGCCAACGATAACGGTCAATTCGGCGTCAAGCTGGATGAGTGGGGCGGCAGGTCGGAGGACCTGACCTTCCAAGATTTCGTGGCGGTCGGCAACGGCCTGGACGGGATCACGATCCAACCGGAGAAAGACGATGCCATCTCGGACGTGACAGTCCGCAACGCATGGCTCTCCGGTAACGGGCGCAACGGCGTGAATCTCTGCTATGTCTACACTGGTTCCAACAACCCGGAAATGGAGGGAATCATAGTCACAGGTTGCTATCTCGAGGGCAACAGCAATCAAGGATTGGCCATCTACTCGTGGTGGGTTCCGATGACGATCACCGACACGGTTGATGCGTCCGGCAACTGGTGGGGCACGGACGATCCCGCAGTTGTTGCCGGGCTCGTCGATCCTGGGAAGATTGATTTCTCCCCAATACTTGACAGCGGAGCGGATGGTGATCTGACGACTCCTGGTTGGCAACCCGACCTGTCGTCTGTGATAGTTCACACTCTGGGTCGACAGGTAGGGACGACTAGCCGTATTCAGGAGGGGATCAACCTCGTTACGGCAAGCACGGTTAACGTCGCAGCAGGAGTATATATCGACGATGAAAACGGAGACGGTGACGACTTGGATGCAAATGAGGGGGGCGTGGTTGCCGACATATACAAGTCTGATTTAATGTTCCGGTCAACGGATGGCCCCACAGTAACCACCATTAGAAGTAGAGGCACGGAAGGCGACGGAGCCGTACGGATTCGCGGAGCTGACGCTGGAACACCCACAACAGGTGCTACTGTAGACGGTTTTACAGTGTATAACACAGGAACTGCGAATGCCGGTATGGGGGTTCTGATTGGAGCAGCTTTCGCTGGCGATATGGCACATCCAGCAAACGATAATACGGTGAAAAACTGCATAATCGGAAGCGCCACAGACCAGTCATTGAGCCCGACCTACGGCGTCTACCTATGGAATACAACCGGCAATCTTATCCAAAGCAACATAATCTACAAGGCGCGGAACGAGCCATCTAGCGCCGGATGTGGCATCATTGTCTGGGGAGGATGGGATCAGTACGCTCCGAGTTCTGACAACCAGATAATAGATAACGAGATTTACGACAGCGATCGATACGCCATATTCATTGGAGGATGGCCCCAGCTGCACTATGACAACAATACCATTTCAAGAAACATCATAACTGGAAACGGGGCTGGTATTGGCCTCTGGAATGTTCTCGGTTGCGATACGATTCATGTCAATCTCAACGCCATCGACAACAACGCTCTAGGCGTCTCGGCTTCTGGCTGTGATGCTCCCCTCGACGCTGCGCTCAACTGGTGGGGTGACGTCGACGGCCCATCGGGAGAAGGGCCAGGCGCAGGCGATTCGGTCAGCACGGACGTCATCTTCAGTCCGTGGCTGGGGACGGATCCGGACGGCGATCCTACCACGCCTGGAGTACAGTTGGTGTCGCCGCTCTACATCGTTGTTGATGACGTCGGCCCCGTGCCACCAGCGAAGACGGTTGCGG
>CAZBSW010000289.1:0-2804 GCA_964494835.1 uncultured Thermotogae bacterium | reverse complement strand
GTGTATACCGCATTACCAAGAGCCGCACCTAATGCGCACACCGCCCCGATCACTGAAAACCCTGTCGCGTCCTGCCATGCGCCAGAGACAAGGACACATCCGGCAACAGCGACGATCAATGCCGTCCATTTGGCCGGTGTGAATCGCTCTTGCAGGACAAATCGAGCGATGACTGTCACCAGCACGGGGTAGATATAGAAGATGGAAATCGACTCCCCCACGCTCATACGGGCCACACTTTGAAAGAACAGGCTGTAACTGGCGGTCGCAGCGAGCCCAAGAGACACAAGCAACGGGAGCGACCGCCGCGGCGGACGAAGCGCGCGCGGATTGGCGATCGACATGACGCTCACTGCAATCGTCACTGCGAAACCGGCGCGTACAGCCATCAACGTCTGCGGGCCTATCCCTTGAGCAAACGCGAGTTTTCCCAGTATGCCCAAGCTCGCCCAGCAGGCGGTGGCAAGGACCACCAACAGCGCTCCCAATTCACGATCTCCGATAGACGCCCTCCTCATAGCAGGGTATAATTCTACCCTATCCTTTGCCGATGGAGACAACATGGACAAGAAACATATATTGGTCTGCAGCGCGTGGCCGTATGCTTCCGGCGTTCCCCACCTGGGAAACCTGGTTTCTTCCCTACTTTCCGGGGATGTGTTCGCCCGCTACTACCGCATGCGTGGCCACGACGTCTTGTATGTCTCCGGAAGCGACGCGCACGGGACGCGGATCGAGTATGAGGCGCGGCAGCGCGGGATAACGCCGGCTCAGCTTGCCGCGCGCAACCACGAGCACATATGTACCGTTATCGAAGGATTCGACATCAAATTCGACAACTACACAACCACCGAGTCCCCTGTACACAAGGCATTCGTGCGGCAGATCTACCTCGATATGGAGAAGAACGGGTACATTACCACACAGGAAGAAGAACGCGCGTACTGCAACAACTGCAACCTGTTCCTCGCCGACCGATTCATATCCGGGACCTGCCCGCGTTGCGGCACGCCGGGTGCGTTAGGGAATCAGTGCGACAATTGCGGGGCTATACTAGAACCGGAAGAGCTGATCGATCCAGTCTGCAGCTTCTGTGGAGGGGGCGATATCGAATTCCGTACCACGCGTCACTGGTACCTGAATCTAGCCAAGCTTTCCCCCCAGCTGCATGAATACGTGGCGTCGCGTGATTTTCAGGGGAACGTGCACCGATTCACGCAACAAATGATCACAGACGGTCTGCGTCCACGTGCGATGACACGCGACATCAGGTGGGGAATCCCAGCCCCATTTGATGGCGCAGAAGATAAAGTGATTTACGTGTGGGGCGAGGCCGCTCTCGGATATGTCTCCGCGTCGATCGAACACTTCGGCGAGAATGACCGGTGGAAAGACTTCTGGTTCGGGGAGGATGTACACCAGATATACACGATCGGGAAGGATAACATCCCTTTCCACACACTCATCTTTCCCGGTCAGCTGATCGCCTCCGGTCGCGGGTATCATCTTCCGGATCAGATCGCAGCAACAGAGTACCTTAACTGGATCGATGGCGACAGCTTCTCCAAGAGCCGTGGTGTCGGGCTGTATTGCGATGATGCCCTCAAGGTGATGGACGCCGAACTGTGGCGCTTCTACCTCCTTTACAATCGGCCGGAAGGACGGGACGTCAACTTCTCCTGGGAAGAGCTGGAGAAGGCAGTCAACGGAGTCTTCATTTCCAACGTAGCAAATCTGATGAATCGCGTTCTATCATTCATCCAGGATCAGCACGATCGCATCGTCCCCGCCGTCGACCTCGACAGCGAAGTTGCGGACCGCCTGCGGGAAGCCGCTGCTTCTTATGAAACCGCGATGGAAAAGGCCAGCTTGAGTCAGGCACTCCTCGCTGCATGCTCCCTCGCCGTATTCGGAAACGAGTACTTTCAGCGCAAACGGCCGTGGGCGACGAGTGACTCCCAAGCGGTGGCGAGCGCATTTCATCTGATAAAGGGGATGGCGATCATGTTATCGCCGTTCGTGCCAAAGTACGCAACCGCGGTCCTCGCGATAATGGGAGTGCCCGAAGCCCGATGGGAAGAGATCGAGAGCCCAGCCGGCGGTCGGGAGATCACGGAGACACGCGTCCTCATCAACCATATCGATGTAAACAAGATGAAAGGCGAAGTTGAGTCGCTGCACCAGGAGTGCATATCGTTCGACGAGTTCTCAAGACTCTCTTTGCAGTCAGGCAAGATCATCGATGTCGTTTCAATTTCCGGGACGGACCGGCTCTATCGCCTGCAGATAGATACTGGGGAGCGTATAGTGACGAGCGTAAGCGGGCTCAGGAAGAGCTATTCAGCGGAGGAGCTAGTCGGCCGGAGTGTAGTTGTTGTCACGAACCTCAAGCCGACGGTGATTCGCGGTGTAAAGTCAGAAGCGATGCTACTTGCCGCCAAGAACGGAAAGACTCTATCGCTTATCGTGCCTGACCGTGAAGTTCCTCCGGGAACGCCGATTGGATGAGCCGTTGAAAAGCACGTTAACGATCGCTAAAATCAGGTTGACTGAGGAGCTAAATCTATGTATGCAATAATCGAAACAGGTGGCAAGCAATATCGGGTTGAGAACGGGACCCTGTTCGATCACGAACTGCTTGATGGGGTCAAGGCCGGGGATACGGTGACTTTTGACAAAGTCCTCCTTGTCGTGACCGATGACGGTGTCCGCGTCGGAGATCCCTACCTGAGCGACGTGAAGGTGATGGGCGAGATCCGCGAGGAAGAACGCGGAGAAAAGCTGATTGTATATAAGTACAAGAG
>CAZBSW010000288.1:0-2809 GCA_964494835.1 uncultured Thermotogae bacterium | reverse complement strand
TGATCGAGGAACGCGTCGAAGTGAAACGGGGCGATATTCTCATCATCCACACCGGCTATCACCACTACGGCTGGGATCAGCCGACAGCGGACGAGATCCGATACATGGTCAAACATCCCGGGCCGGATCGAGAGTTCGCCGAGTGGTGCGTGAAGGAGGGAATCCGTTGGATCGGTGTCGATTGCGGTAGCGCAGATCACCCGATGAACACGATCATCCGTGACTGGATGCCTCGCCAGGCAATAGAAGCGGAAGCGCATTTCCAGAAAACGTATGGGAAGGGACTCGCCGAGGTGTTTGACGATTCCAAGTATCAGTTGATGCACATCGAACTGTTCAATCATGGGATCATCCATGCCGAGTGTCTCGGGGGAGACATCGATCTTCTCCTCAACCAGCGATGCACGATCGGTTGCTTCCCTTGGCGCTTCGTCGACGGCGAAAGCTCAATCTCTCGCATCGTGGCGATGGTGGATGACGATCGCTATGCCCGCCTGATGGAGGAGAAAAAGCGGTGTGCGCTCACCAAGTTCGGAGACATCGCCGGCGCGGAGAACCCGCAGCTTCACCAAGTCGCCCGCAAATAGCCGGGACAATGAGTAGGTCTCACTTGATGAACGAGTCTGTAGCCGTCGTCTCCGCGACCCGAATCGGCGGCCATGCTTACCGCTATCTCCACAACGCCCTGCGCTGGGGGAAGGTGAGCGGCCGGTTTTCCAATGGGGTCAACTTGTCCTTCTCAGGGAATGGAGCGGTCGTCGTCGTACAGACGCGTGACGTTCCATTCCATCCCTGGGGAATCGAGGTGCCTGCGCCGCCGGATGTACCGGTGGGAGACGCCGTCGTTGCCGAGAACGGACGTATCGCAATCGGCGCAGGGGCGATCCTGTTCGCACACGCCGACATCCACGAGCTCTCTCTCCCGGCGATTGACGCTGAAGGAGGTGCCGTCTTTCTTCGTCGCACCGCACTGGACTCGAGCATAGACTCAGAAAAGGAACGCCCACATGACCCATTCTATCCATTGATCGATAGGATCATCGCCAGATGGGAGAACGGGCACGAACCGGGCACGCTCCTTGAGTTGATCGGGGTCGGTTCTGGAGCCACTCCTTCCGGCGACGACATCCTTGCCGGGTTCATCGCCGGTCTGTCCGTCCTCGAGACGATGGATCCGCGTGTCTCGAATCTCCTCAATCGACTCCGTGCCGATATCCGCAAACAGGCGACACGCTGTACCGCGCTTCTATCCGCGCAAATCCTCTCTGCTGCTTGCGATCGTTCGTTCGCCGAACCGGTACTAGATCTACTTTTGGGAATTGCAGACGATGCGACCAAAGAAAGTGAAATAAGCGATCGCGTTGTCCGCGTCGCACGTTTCGGGAACCGTTCGGGAGTCGATTTCCTACACGGTTTGGCAGTGGCGCGTCGTTATTTGCGATCGCTCTCTTGACTCGGCCGAAATGCGCGCTCAGGAACGTTCACTGAACGAAGCGGTCGACCCCCTCATGACGGTATCTGTGAATCTTGGAAAGAGTGGCAGGACACCTTTCCCAAGTTCTTGCGGCAGTTTATCCCTTACATAGGAAGAAACGGCGATGTTCAGTTCCTCAACAACCGATCTGCCGTTCACTTCCGCGAGAATCGCCAGGCTCAAGAGAAGGCTTTTTTCGATTACTTCATCGCTTGGAAAGGTTACTTGTTGTTCCACTGCCGCCTTCTTTGTTAGAAACAAAGAAAGAGGGAATCCCTCTTACTTTGTAAACCCTTATGCAGAGAACGTCTCTGGAATCATAGCCAACCCCACCTTAGACCACTCTACAACGAGGCGGGCGGACAAGTCAATGGAAAAAACAAGAATCGCCGTCATTTGGCGATACGCATCAAGTGTCGATGATCTGGCCACTTGCCGAACGCGCTCTTCTCATCGACGCAAGAGAAGCCCAACCAATGGCGGGTAGAGGCCATACGGGAAGTTTGTCACCATTTAGGAGCGGAAAGAAGGAATACTCATTTATGTCGGCACTTCACGCCCAGTTACTATAGATACTAGAAAAATATGGGTTGCCTGCTTCTAAAATTACAATAAGCTATGATTCCCTGCATATAGATGTATGGCCATAGTTGTAATTGTGCTTTATACCGCAATGAAGCGACGATCGTTATTCGACGGTCACTGTCTTTGCTAGATTGCGCGGCTGATCAACATCGGTACCACGCAGGACCGCGATGTGATAGGCAAGGAGCTGCAATGGAATTGTATACAAGACCGGTGCTACGGTTTCTTCCGCGTCCGGTACCGGGATGATGTGATCCGCCAGACGCAGCATTGCCTCGTCTTCTGGATTATCAGTGATCGCAATCACTATCCCATTCCTCGCCCGCACCTCCTCGATGTTGGATAGAGTCTTCTCATATGCGAAGCGCTTTGTGACGAGCACAACGACGGGCATCTGCTCGTCGATCAAGGCGATCGGCCCGTGTTTCATCTCGCCGGCGGGATACCCTTCGGCATGGATGTATGAGATCTCCTTCAGTTTGAGCGAACCCTCAAGTGCAATCGGGTACAGCGGCCCACGGGCAAGAAACAAGAAGTCGGATGCGGAATGGAATTTCCCGGCAAGTTGGATTACCTGATCCTCCAGGCCGAGAACTGTCGCAATCCGCGCCGGTAGAAGCTCGAAGGGCGCGATCTTCAGAGCCGCATCTCGCGGCGAGATTCTCCCCCATGTACGGGCAAGCCAGATGCCGAGAAGGGACAGCGCTGCAAGTTGGGCGGTGAACGTCTTGGTAGCGGCAACCCCAACCT
>CAZBSW010000287.1:0-2839 GCA_964494835.1 uncultured Thermotogae bacterium | reverse complement strand
AAGTAGCAGTATCCAATAAGTCTCCTCAACACTTACCGTTCCCAATGGCTGCCGTTGCTTCCTAGTCAATACACCGATTCACCAAGAGAGCGAGGGCACTCCCTCCCATGACTTGAGGTCCAAACGCCCGACAGAAGGACGACTCTCGGATCTCATCGTTGCCCGGTAACGAGACTCGACGAGCTGGCCTACGCTTGCCTTATCTCACCGTCGACCAGATCTCGAAGGGTTGTACGGCTGAAGTATGCGCTTGCGCTTTTTCTCGTTTCTTCGACCAAACCACCCAGGATGCAACGCGCTCTGTTGCAAGTCTTCTCCGGGTATAGACATCGGTCGACTCTCAGTCCTCCCTCGAGAGTCTCGTAGACATCACGGAGAGTGACCTCCTCAGCCTGCTTCGCAAGGGCAAAGCCTCCGTTCGGTCCGCGGATCGATCGAACGAGGCCTTCGTGCACCAGGCGCTGCAGGACCTTCGAGAGGTGCCCCTCAGATACGGACAAGGAGGCCGCGATCTCAACTTTCGTTACCAGCTTTCCATCAGCACTTCGCTCCGCGAGATAGACCATCGCATGAAGTGCTAGCGCGGTAGCGTCCGTCATCTTGAGCAGGCTGGCCATTCGAGCATCTCCTTGTGTCTCGGTACTGATAAACAAATACCAATATACCACAATCTGTAAACCATGTCAAGACGATCATGTGGCCAGGTTCAGTGCCTGTATCAATACTAGAATGCTTACGGAAAGAAAGTGTTTAAGAATGCGAAGAGTCGTGGGTGACTTGACATACCTGAGAATAATGATATAATGGCTCCAGAATATCGAATTGCTTGAGCCAGATGACGCTCCTGAGCGAGGAGCTAGGGTACGTAAGGACGCGAGAAAAGGATCAGGAGCTGGAGAAAAGTAGGAGGTGGAGCGATGTTCCGCATAAACATGAAACAGCGAAAGCAAGAGGTGACACCTGGACGGGGCGAATGCCTGAGGCGCCTTGAGGAACGAGGCCTGCTGAAGAGTCAGCAGAATGTGTCTCGGTGTTTCGGCGGAGGTGGGATACTCACGGGCATGCTTTGGGAAACGGAAGACGAGCTAGAGCAGCTCAACGAGCTACCCTAGAGAAGTTGACCGAATCAATGGCCCGAAGTGCTGCCCTTCGAAAGAGCAGAGAGACACGATGACCTGCAGCTGGCACGAAACCCGATCTACCGAAAGGTCTTGGTGTATACTCAAGCACTCCGGTCGAGTGTTGGGTCCGGTGCGCTGCAGCAAACGGCTTGCGGTGAAGATCGTTGCAGAATCGGTTGACGACACATCACGGGTGATAGGAACCGTATTCGAGAGAGTATCCCTAATATGGAGAGAGATAGCCGATATGCGAATTTGAAGGAAGACCCAAGCGCAGAGCTGTCGGGCGGAGCGGCTATTGCCCCTCTCCCGCCACCCGAGGATGGGTGAGAGGATATGAGCTTCACAGATCGGGACATCGGGCTGTCGAATCAAGAGATCGGGCGCTACAGTCGGCAGCTCATCATGCCTGAGGTTGGTATGGCCGGCCAGAAGAAACTCAAGGCCGCAAGCGTGCTTCTGATCGGTGCCGGCGGTTTGGGAAGTCCGCTTGGCATGTACCTGGCGGCAGCGGGAGTGGGACACATCGGTGTTGTGGATTATGACGTTGTGGACTTCTCCAATCTTCAGCGGCAGGTCATCCACGGGACGAGCTCTCTAGGCACGTTGAAGGTTGAGTCGGCACGCTCACGGATGCTCGATGTCAACCCCGAGATTCGAGTCGACATCTACAACGAACCCTTCACCTCGGACAATGCGGTGCGAATCGCCGAGCCCTACGACATTATCATCGACGGGACGGATAACTTCCCCACTCGATACCTTTCCAATGACGTTGGTGTATTGCTGGGAAAGCCTAACGTATACGGATCCGTCTCTCGTTTCGAGGGCCAGGTCAGTGTGTTCTACGCTAAGGAAGGGCCGTGCTATCGATGTCTGTTTCCCCAGCCGCCGCCGCCCGGCTCGGTGCCGTCCTGCTCTGAAGGAGGCGTCTTCGGCGTCCTCCCCGGTACCATTGGAATGCTGCAGGCCACGGAGGCCCTCAAGCTGATTCTGGGGATAGGAAGACCGCTGATCGGACGACTGCTGGTCTACAACGCATTGGATATGCGCTTTGACCTGATCGAGTTACGGAAGAACCCGAGCTGCGTCGTCTGTGGTCCGAATCCCGAGATCACCGGGTTGATCGATTACGAGGAATTCTGCGGTGTTCCCGGCCGCGACCACTTGGAAGAAGGCCCGGCCAACGAAGGATGGGACATCACACCGAAGCGCCTGAAACAAAGGCTCGATGCGGGTGACAGGCTTCGCATCGTTGACGTCCGAGAACCACATGAGTGGGAGATCGTGCACCTTGATGAGGCTGAACTCATCCCATTGGGGGAGCTCGCGAGTCGGATGGGCGAGTTGGATCGCTCCGACGAGATAGTTCTGGTTTGCAGAGTCGGCACTCGCTCGGCACAGGCGCTTGACCTCCTGCGGAGCGTGGGGTTCGGGAAGCTCAAGAATCTGAGAGGAGGGATCACCGCCTGGGCGCGAGAGATCGATACGACCCTACCGGTGTATTGAGCCTCAATTCGCGGCATAGGACTTCTTTGTTGGAGAACGCATTATGATGGTGGATGGGAATCTGAATGAGGTCAGTTTCGAGCTGGTGCCCGCATCAGCGGGCATCCGATGCCAGGAGGCGTGCGATGCCTAGGAAAACTGTCTATCTTGACAACTCGGCCGCTACGCGATTGGACGAACGAGTCCTGGAAGCGATGAAGCCCCACTAC
>CAZBSW010000286.1:0-2847 GCA_964494835.1 uncultured Thermotogae bacterium | reverse complement strand
GCGTACCCCGGCTCCGCCCCCACACCTAGGAAGCTGAGTGAAGCTGCGATCATCACCATTACGCCGATGTCAAGCGCAGCAAGGACGAACACCGGGTAGATGGAATTCGGCAAGATGTGGACAAAGAAGATCCTCAGTCGTCCCGCCCCCACGCTCTCGGCAGCGCTAACGTAGTCGCGTTCCTTTACCGACAGAACCTCGCTTCGCATAACGCGTGCGTACCTGCGCCAGCCAAAGATAACAAGCGCAAGGATCACCTTGTCCAGCCCCTTTCCCATGACGATCGACATCACTATCACTGCAATGAGAAAGGGAAAACTCATGAAGAGGTCGGTTACACGCATGACGACGTTGTCGATCCACCCCCCAGCATAGGCACCCATGCCGCCGAGTATCACGCCGACAACGGTTGTAGTACTCACCACGATCAGGCCGACCCGGAATGCCGTCCGACTTCCCCAGATGATTCCGTAGAATATATCGTAGCCTCCGCCGGTCGTTCCGAGGATCGCTTTGGGAGATGCCGGCTGTGGGATGGATGAGAATCCGACACGTCGGATGTTGTACGGATCGCGCTGTCTTTCCGCGGGTGGTGCGATCAACGGAGCGGCAAGTGCGATGACAGCCCAGAATAGGACGAGAATCAGACCGACCAGGCCGAGTGGATTCCTAACAAGACGCCGTATAGTGCTCATGCATCACTCCAATCTAACAGTCGGATCGAGTACAGTGTACAGGATGTCGATCAGGAGGTTGGTGATCACGATGATGAGTCCGATCAGCAGCGATGCCCCCAAGATCGCGGGAAAGTCCAGTCCTTGTGCTGCAGTGACTATGAACTTGCCCATTCCCCGGTAGTCAAAGACTGTCTCCACAATTACCGCACCGCCAAGCATCTTGGCAACTATCGAGCCCGCGAAAGTCACAATAGGCAGAAGGGCATTTCGACGAGCATGCTTGATATTCACTACACGCTCACGCAGCCCCTTGGCACGCGCAGTGACCACGTATTCCTTGCTGAGTGTTTCCAACAAAGATGACCGCATCATTCGCAGCATCGTCGACAGCAGCCCTATCGAATACGCAATTGCAGGAAGAACCAGATGCCGCAACGCGTCGAGGAACACGTCTATTCGTCCGTTCAGCAATGAATCGACCAGATTCATCCCTGTATATTGGGTGTACCCCGAGAGGTAGACAACATCTTCCGCCCATGAACTGAGCCGTCCGGGAGGAAAGAACTTAAGCCACCCGTAGAACACGACCAACAGCACCAATCCAAAAATGAACTCAGGAAGCGCAACCCCGAAGATCGTTGCCACCCGCGCTACTCTATCCGGAAGCCTATTGTGATGTGTTGCCGCGAAAGTGCCGAGTGAGATGCCCCCGACAAATATGATCAGACAACCAAGGAGCATCAGCTCTACGGTGGCGGGGAAGTACTTCGCAAGAGCCTTCGCAACCGGCATTCGCGCAGATGGCGACCAACCGAGGTTTCCGTGTAGGACTTGCGTGAGCCAAGCGAGGTACTGCTCATGAAACGGCTTATCGAGCCCATATCGGTGAACGAGATCGTCAAACGGTATACTCCCCCCAACAACGTCAGCATTAGGGATGAATACGGCCAACCTCTCGTACGGGCTAAGAAACATAACGAGTGAGAAGATCAGCGCGCTCAGCAACAGGAGAATCAGGGGTAGTGTTAGAAGTCTCTTTAGAATGTAAAAAGCCATCTGTACATCTCCTAGGGCGCCCGCGGTGGGGCCCACGAGGCCCCACCGGAACGCCTTCACTCTAGAACGCTAATCCGATTGGACTCACACTAGCGTCTAGCCCGTTCTAGTCTCCTTTTGATATTGTGTAGAAGTCCACGTTGAACGGGAAAGGCCCCGTATAGTATCCGTGGACCCAGTCTCTCATGGCAACGTTTTCGACGGCCTGGAAGTGCCAAATAGCGAGTGCGTTGTCGTAATCGAGCTGTTGTAGTTCGTAGGAAAGCTCCTTACGCCGCTGAGGATCGTAGTTGCTTCCGAGTTCCTCTATCAATGGATCGAACTCTTTCTTGGCTTGGTCGACGTATCCATTCCACTCGGCGTATCCGCCGGCAGAATGCATGTGCTCGAACAGCGGGAGGTACGGATCGAAGACTACAGGGAGGAGGCCGAACAACGAGAGGGTGAGCTGCTTGTCCTTAACCGCCCCAACGAACGCTGCCCACGGGAGTGACGCGAGATCAATGTGGAACTTTGGATTGAGCGCTTCAATGTCATACTTGAGGATTTCCAGCGCCCGTTGACGGTGCGTCGAACCGGCCGAGTACACCGCAGTGAATCTGAATCCCTTGTCCCAAACCTCACCGCCCCAAGCTTTCTTGAAATACTCCTCAGCTTTCGCAGGATCGAAGTAGTATTCCGGGTTATCAGGGTTGGCGGTCGGGAACCCTCTCAACACCGGACCGTACGGCTTTAGCGCCGCTCCCAGGAACACCTCGTCGATGTAAGTGTCCCAATCGAACGAGTACTCAAAGGCTTTCCGGAGATCCAGATCCGTGAAGAAATCAGTCGGAATCCCTCCTTCACCGAGTGTGCCGTTGCCGATATACGAGCTGTTATCAGCTATGTGTTGCACGAAGTTGATCTTCATCAGCCACGTTGCCGGCAGATTCTCAAGCACCGTCACTCCTTCGGCGCCCTTAACCTGCGGAATATCTGCAACGTTTACGGTACAGAAGTCGACATCACCATTCTTGAGCAACAGAATCATCGTCTGAGTGTCTTCGACGATCTTTCTGATCACTCGCTTAAGAACCGGAGCTCCCTGCCAGTAGTCGTCGAACCCCTCCAGCAC
>CAZBSW010000285.1:0-2907 GCA_964494835.1 uncultured Thermotogae bacterium | reverse complement strand
ACTTGCAGGCACGTTGACCGGGTGTTCGCTATACGAAGCACGGATATCCTACTGCCTAGGCGGAACCTACGTCAAGGACTGGGTCGGACGTCCGCTACTGTCGCTGTGCATGTCCGGTCGAAATTCCGTTGCCTCGAACACTGTCGGTGCGCCGACGCTATACGAATGGAACTTCGGGGATGGTTCCACGGCGACCGGTATGGATGTCAACCACACATACACTACGCCAGGAGAGTACACCGTAATCCTCACATGCACATACGCAGATGGCGGACGGGACAGCACAAGCGAGGTTGTCAGCGTCGCCGGCGAGCCCGTCGCCGCGTTCACCACTGAAGAGCACAAGCCTTTCTCGTTATTCCATTGGAATTCATCCGATGACGAAGAGGAAAATCTCGACATGGAGTTCGATGCCCGCACCTCCTACCCAGAGCAGTCCAATACTTCAAGGTACAGACCTGTTGAGTTCATCTGGGATTTCGGCGATGGCACGCAGAAGACTGTCGAAGTCCATGTTCCCCCTCAAGGGGTCCTTGGTTTTTTCCAGCAATCAGAAATGATCATTCGCCATGAGTATGCCGTTGCCGGAGTCTACACGGTCAGTCTCACACTCACCGATAATCTGGGCTACTCCGACACCGTAACGCATCAGATAACAGTCGGTAATCCGACTGAAGAGCCGGAAGAAGGGTCGTTTGCCATCTTGGACTCATTCTGGCAAGTGACCGATGAAGAGGACGATCCCGAACAGGAGTGCTTGGACATCTGGGAATCGGTGCGAAACGACGGAACTGTAGACGCAGGCTGTGAATTAACCGCTACGGCGTACGACGCGGCCGGGAACCCGGTTGGCAGCGTCACAAACTGGCCGGCTGCCGACACGAACATCGCGGCCGGCTCCACTCAAGTGTTTTCGTTCTTGCACTGCAACGTGACTGTACCCCCAGCGGAGGTGGCTGATGTAGAGATCACCGTAACGGACTCGAAGACTTGGTAGCAGAAGGCACGTTTCGCACCGCTTGTGGAGCAATGCAATCAGAATAGCTCGCCCATTCCAAGGGGTTCTTCTCTCTAGAAATAGTAAGCTCGCGATAGTACCGCACTGGCAAGAGACAATTTGGCCCCCCACAAGAACCTCCCTATACTGACAAAGAGACAACACGCACATCAATGCACGCCGCACTACTCAATCTCCACGCAAAGCTGTTCCAAGGCAGGTGATGCGGGAGGATCTTCGAGGGATACGGTAGGGAAGGAGGTATTGTGTACGCATCAACAACAATGTTCAACATGCCGTCCGGCATGCGCAAGAAGATGGAGGAACTGGCCGACAAGATGCTTGTTGGGATGAGGGAGATGCCTGGATTCGTGTCGATCACATTCGTCATGGATGAGGAGACAAACGAGTACGGAGGGATTGCTCTTTGGGAAACGAAGGAAGACGCAAAGGCAGCGATGAACCAGACCGGCCCCCAGCTGGAGCAGGCGCTGGCCGACAGCGTAATCGGCCCCTTGAGGCGAAAGTTGTTCGAGGTGTACGAGTCTCACGCATGATGTCCTCATTCCTCCCGCTCACCTGCGCTTGAAATCTGCGGCAGGTACTTGTCAAGCCTGCCTGTGCTGTTGTCTCGGCCACTATCCTGGATTTGAACGGCGACTCAAGGCTGGGTCGCCGCGGAACACGGGCTTGCGTCGATGTCTATCTCTCGTTGCTATCTCCTCTGAGTGTTGTGCAGCAAACGAGCGAGCCAATTGAGCTGATGATGATCGGCGTAATCCAGGACCGCCTGCTCCAAACTCACGTGCGGCCCGTAGCGCTTCCGCAAGTTGTACAAATGCTCTGATACCCACACATACAGGTCGGACTCGGTGCGACCAGGAAAATGCTTCAACACGTCGAGCCGACGGAAGATCGCTACCAGTGGGGCGTATACATGATCGTACCATGAGGTTACCGCTTCCTCGTACGGGACGTCCCGCTGTTGTTCCAACTCCAGGAAGTGGCGGTGTACGTCGATGTGTTCGAGGGTTGCCCGATATTGGCCTTGCTCGGTGAACTTGAGATGGTTTTCGGGCCTGAGAACGTCCATATGAGTGCGCCTGAGAAAGTCGACATATTCCGACTTGATCAGGATATCCTTTTCCGTGATTCCAGCTTCAATGGGAACATTGGGCTCAAACTCGGTCAGTTCGGCATCGATGTACCTGGCGCCATGGTTGCGGGCGGCGGCCACCCGGTGGTGCCCGTCTTCCACAAAGTAGACCTCTCCTACCTTGTACAGCCGCACCGGCGGCAACTCTTCGCCGCGGTCTATGGCGTTCTCCAACCGCTGGAGGCGCTTGGTACGTTCGACAGTAGCGCGTAGCGGTAGGAACGCTCGATCGAAGTCCTGATAGCGATTCAGGCTTCCTACGATCTTGTCGATTTCCACAGCGCGGAAGCCACGATAGCTCATGCCTTTGAAGCCAAGTTGATCTTTCACCCAGTTGAAAGGGATGAGCATGGTGGGCCGTTTACGGACAACAGGGACGATCCCGGCGAATAGCTCTTGCACCGACCTCCTCCAGCCCGAACCGGCATCAGCCAATTGGCACCTCTATGATCCTATGACCGATAACATGGAGCACTTCCGTGTCACCAATGCGTGTGCACTGCGGCATGTCCATGCGATAGTACGTGTGGCCGTGGATGAAATAGCGTGGGCGATGGCGGCGGATAAGAACGCGGAAAGCGGCAAATCCGTGATGAGCGGGGTCTTGTTGGTCGTGGACGCCAAGCGGTGGTGCATGTGCCAGGAATATGTCGATCGCCCGTCCGCGAAAAAGTCTGTTGAGCCACAGCCTAGGCACCATCTTGGCCAGACGCTTTCGCATCTCCCACTCGGTGTACTGATACTCACCGGAAGG
>CAZBSW010000284.1:0-2910 GCA_964494835.1 uncultured Thermotogae bacterium | reverse complement strand
CCATTATGGATCACGACCGGCGGGTATCGTATGTCCAGTTGGATCGTCAATCGGATTGTGTTGCCGCCGCGATTCAGCGATTGCAAGACGCTTCCGAGGCCCCAATCTTCTTGCTATTTGAAGAGACATCGTCCGCGATCGCTGCGATGCTTGCTTGTCTGAAGCTTGGTCGACCGTACGTGCCACTTGATCCGACGATGCCCGCTGCGCGCCGGCAGCTGATCCGTGACGATGCACAGGGAAGACTGATCGTCAGCCAGCGCGCCTGTCAGCCGCTTGCTGAAGAAACGGCCGATGGCGCGATCCCTGTGCTGCTCATTGAAGACTGTCGCGAGGCCCGGCCCTCCTTAGATCGCGAGGTCTCAGAGGACACACCCGCTTGGATTCTCTACACCTCCGGATCGACAGGAACGCCGAAAGGCGTGGTCCAAACCCAACAGAACCTGCTGCACTATGTAGCCGTCTACACCGAGGGCCAGTCGCTTGCCGCTAGTGACCGAATCTCTTTGCTCTCGTCCTACACAGCGAATATCGCCAGTCATGACATCTTCAGCGCCTTGCTCAACGGAGCGATAATCTGCCCGTACAGTGTTCCGCAGTTGAGCGTTTCCCCACTCGCAGAATGGATCGAACGGACCAGGATCAGCGTCTTCAGCTGCGTCCCCACGCTGTTCCGCCAGTTCGCGCAAAGCCTCGATAGGCCTCGGGATTTTTCGTCAGTTCGATTTGTGAAGCTGGTGGGCGAGCCGGTTTACCGACGCGACTTCGACGCATTCCTCAAACACTTCCCGGCATCGAGCAAGTTCGTGAATCGGCTCGGAAGCTCAGAGACCGGGACTATTCGGTGGTTGTTCGCGGACGCAGGCACGGCTTTCGATGGGTCGAACGTGCCTGTGGGCTACGCGGTTCGCGATAACGAAATCAACCTTGTCGACGTGAGTGGTCGCTCGGTTCCCCAGAGCGAGGTTGGGGAAATCGTCGTGCGAAGCCGCTATCTCTCCCCTGGCTACTGGAACCGGCCAGATCTGACCGCGGCAGCGTTTGAGGCAGACGGCGCGGCACGCAGCTTTCGAACTGGGGACATGGGGTACGTGCTTTCAGACGGATGCTTGGTGCATGTCGGTCGAAAGGACTCCCAGATCAAAATCCGGGGGTTCCGGGTCGAGGTCGCAGAAATCGAGGCGGTGCTTCTTGATCATCCGTTCATCTCCGAGGTCCTGGTCATGCTGCGAGAGGACTTCGAGGACGATCGCCGCTTGGTCGCGTACTACGTCGCTGATCCGGTGGACGTCCGCCTGACGGCAACGCAGCTCCGCGAACACGTATCCGCAAGGCTCGCCGAGTACATGGTCCCCAACGCGTTCATTAAACTGAGCTCCTTCCCCCTGAGCTCCAACGGGAAGATCCAGCGAAGCGCCCTCCCGCCAATTGGATCCGATCGCCCCGAACTCGACGTGCCCTATGTCGCTCCCCGAACCCCCCTAGAGCGAACACTTGCTGAGATCTCGGCACAATTACTCCATCTCTCGAAAGTCGGTATTCATGATGATTTCTTTTCGCTCGGTGGGAACTCGCTATTGGCCACGCGCATGTTGAGCAGGATCGAGGACCGCTTTGAAATGCGGCTGAACGTCAGAGAGCTATTTGAGCATCCGACGATTATCGGGCTGGCGTACCGCCTGTCGCAACGCGCGGAGCACCGCAACGGTGACTCAAGCGAGACAGCGGTGTGCGAAAAGGGCACAGGATAGGTGATCTCATGGGTCAGTGGTCAGTCGTGAAGCGCGGGCCCAGACAGTTCGAACATCCCTTTCCCTTAGCGCAAGAGCGATCCTGGTCTATTGAGCAGCTCGAGGCGGGAACCATTTTTGTCTAGAGTACAGGGTCTACCATTGGATTTTGATGTCCGTTCCACTCCACTATCGCGCTGATACGGCTCGACCGCTAGGGATCGAATACGAGTGCGCCCTCTACCATGTAACCTCACGTGGCAACACGAGGCAGGACATCTTCATTGATGGTGGGGACCGGCGTGACTTCCTGGAGGGACTCGTCGACGCGCGTGGATGAATACGAGCCTTGTCCAGCTTCAGGAGTGTCTTGCCCTTCACGACTCAACGACCAGCCGGATCACCGCATGCTGCGAGAAGGAGTTGGAGACAAAAGACAAGGTCTGACCCTCTTGCCTGAGTCGAGTCCGAGCGGCGGTAATCCTGATCCAACCGTCTGAAATCCGCCGAGCGGCAGAGCTAGGGTTCGGATTGGTGCCCTGCCCTGTCACTACACAAAACGGCGCATTCCTCGATGTGGATAGCCTTTCGTGGCTTTGCCCTTCGTAGAGAATGAACCTCCATTACCACGGGGAACCTAAGGAATGCGTTCTAAATTCAGTCTCCCACGCTCCATGCTACCAGAATATGGACAGAAAGACGGTTCTTCCTACAGTCGTATAGGCTCCAATCGCCCAAGAAATGCTGTTCATTCAGCGGAACAACAAGCAAACAAGTCCATTGCGGATCGCCGCTGCTCTTCTCATCAACAACCAACGCCGAGATCCGGTACTTTGAAACCTGCTGCGGTCCAGAATCCGGTTCTCCAGAGCGGTTGCCCTACTTGCCAACCGCTTGGTGCTGACTGCAGAAGCTGTTGGCCGTTGTTCATTGGGATGAATGATTTCCTCCGAACAACCGACAGAATCGGAAGCTGTTTTCCGTACAACCTTCGAGAGTTCTCTGTCACGCATAGCCAACATATCTGCCGGAAGACAGCAGTTGTAAATTCAGGTAGGATTCCTATGCAATGTAAGGGCGGTCCTCGCGCTTGACACACCCAAGGGAATTATGTACGTTGCAAATATCAGCTATGGTAAAACGAGGAAAGCAAGCACTTGGAAGACCACCCAGAAAACCG
>CAZBSW010000283.1:0-2930 GCA_964494835.1 uncultured Thermotogae bacterium | reverse complement strand
CAGACGGACTCATCATCGCATCGGCGGCCATCGATGACCCGTTGCTTGAAGACCTGGCACAGACCAGCACCCCGTTTATCCTGGTCTCACGGCTGTGTAGGAACGTTGAGTCATCCTACGTAATAGGCGATGACCGAAAGGGGGCGACACTTGCCGTTGAACACCTGATCGAACTCGGACACAGACGTATCGGCTTTGTCGGCGGACCGCATGACATCCAGTCTAGCCAGGATCGAATATCCACGTATCGCTCGATCCTCCAGGGACACGGCCTGGCGGAAAGAGAGGAATGGATATGCTTCACCGATTTCACCCAACCGGCCGGAAGAAGAGCCGGGCGGCGGATGCTGTCTCTTTCCGATCGCCCGTCGGCAGTCTTCGCCGCAAATGACGTGATCGCCTTGGGAGTTCTGCAGGCGGCGGAGGAGTTGGGATTGACTGTTCCCCAGGATCTCTCCCTTGTGGGGTACGACGATATCACCTATGCCTCCCTGCCCCGAATTCAGCTCACGACCGTTGCTCAGCCCGCGGTCGAGATGGGTCAGATCGCAAGCGAATGGCTCCTGTCGGCGATCGATGACCGTGATAGCGGCCCATTGCATTGCGTTTTGACTCCCCATCTCGTCGTTCGTTCCAGCACTGCGGCATGCGTCGTGTGACCGTTGACCGCAAACACGCCGGATGAGGGATGCGTTTGGATGGAAAGGAGGGTGTAGATGAGGATTTCGCTTGGGTTAAACGGGGCCACGATCCCGACCGCGGGCCTTATCACCGGGATTCGAGCGGCAAGGGCAGCCGGCTTCGTATACTACGAACCACGTTACCCCACACTTGCAGAGGCGGTGTCCATGCACGGATGCGCGAAGATTGCTGGCGAAAGGCGAACAGCGGGCATGGGGTGGCTGCCGCTCAACGCACTCGAGGGTGTGTTCGAACTGAATTTCGACGAGCTTCTGACGCGAGCTGAGGAGATCTTCCGTCTGGCGGCAGAAGTCGGAGTCGACCGCGTGATCACCGTGCCGGGGAGGACCGATCGCGATCCCGATCCATCCGTTGCGAGCGATACGCTGTCCGCACTGGTCAATCGTGCCCGTTCGCATGGGATCTCTCTTCTGTACGAACTGATCGGTTTCTCGCACCATGCATTCTCCAATCTGTCACAGGCGCTTTCCCTGGCAAAGAATGCCGGGATTCCCCTTGTTCTCGATACGTTTCATCTTGCGGTAAGCGGTGCCGATATCGAACAGATAGCCGCGATTCCAAGCGAGATGATCGGGCTTGTCCATTTGTCGGATGCGCTGATGCCGGCCGGGGAAGCTGCCTTGACCGACGCTGATCGCGTCCTCCCTGGAGAAGGGCATCTTCCGCTTGGCGATCTGCTTGCAGCCATTTCACGTACCAGCTATCGAGGCCCCCTATCGGTGGAGGTCTTTCATCCCAAGTATGCAAGCGCAGATCCCGGTGAGGTAGCCAAGGACGCTTATCGCCGCGCGTCTGCCGTGCTACAGGGGGCCGGCTTGGCCACTTGATTGGAGAACAGCTTCACGTGTTTGAAGGAGGCACGAGCATGACACGAATCAGAGTCGGCCTGATCGGGGCCGGGCGGATCGGACGCTTGCATGCCATGAATCTGGTCCACCGCATACCGGCGGCCGACGTGGCGGCAATCGCCGACGTGCACTTGGAATCGGCTGAACAATGTGCGCACGAGACGGGCGTAGAGCGGGTATTCAGAGAGGCCTCGCAGGTCGTCGCTGCTCCGGACATTGATGCGGTCATTGTCTGTTCGAGCACAGACACGCATGCATCGTTGATCATCGATGCAGCCAGAGCGGGCAAGCACATATTCTGTGAGAAACCGATTGCGCTCGATCTCGGTGAGATCGAACGCGCGCTGCGCGAGGTGGAACAGGCCGGGGTCACGTTACAGATTGGATTCAATCGCCGGTTTGACCCTAATTTTCGCCACGCACAAGAACTCGTATCGCAAAACGCCATCGGCAAGCCGCATATTTTACAGATCACCAGCCGCGATCCCGAGCCTCCACCCATTAGCTATGTCGAAGTCTCAGGAGGCATCTTCCTGGACATGACAATCCATGACTTCGATATGGCCCGCTACATCATGCAAGAGGATGTAGAAGAGGTCTATGCCGTCGGCTCCGCGCTTGTGGATAGGCGTATTCTGGAGGCTGGCGATGTAGATACGGCCGTTATCATGCTTCGTTTTCCCAGTGGCGCAATCGGTGTGATCGACAATTCCCGTAAAGCGGTGTACGGGTACGATCAGAGACTCGAGGTATTCGGTGAGAGAGGAAAGGTCGTCGTCCAAAACCCCAAACCGGAAACCACGATTCTATCAGATAATGCAGGCGATCACAGCGCTCCTCTCATGCATTTCTTCCTCGAGCGATACATGGACTCCTATGTTGCCGAGATGACGTCCTTCGTCGAATGCATTAGCTCTGGAACAGCCCCTCCCGTATCCGGACGCGACGGGAAGCTGGCCGTTGTTATCGGATATGCGGCCAAGCGTTCCTATGAGGAGCATCGCCCGGTTCGCCTAGAGGAGATCGATCCCCATCTCGCCTAATGGCTCAATCCTATGTCTGGTGATGGAATTGTGACACAGCGATTTCAAACGTTTGCAAACCGAGAAACAATATCTTTATAATGCAGTCGCGAAGGGTCTTAGCAGACCGAAAAGGAGGCACGATGAAGGGTTTAGTTCTTTCGGCTCAATGGGAGCCAAGGCCAAGTTATCAGGTATCGGAGTTTGAAAAGCGGACGGGGAAGGCGGTGGAGGGGTTCAACGTTTGGCGGCACCCACGACTTGAACTGAGCGAGGTACCCCAGCCCAAGCCGGGACCGGGAGAAGCCCTCCTGCGGCTGCATGTGTGCGGAATATGTTGATCGGACATACATTTCTA
>CAZBSW010000282.1:0-2937 GCA_964494835.1 uncultured Thermotogae bacterium | reverse complement strand
AACATCGAGCAAAACCTGGCACAGCGTGACTTCACCGTCGACGCAATGGCAATCGCGGCCTCGGAGATCATCTTGGAGGGCGAGTTCCTTCCCGATGGGTGGACCCACGATGAGGGCCGCTTCGGAGAGCTCCATGGACTCCTCGGATCGATGCGCAAGAATCCGTGGCTGCGCATTCGGCGCATCGTCAGGCGGCGCGATGCTTACCTCTACACCTTGCAGATGGCGACGGAAGTCAACTACATCAACATCCCGATCACGACGTGCGCAGGCCATCGCGCATTGGTGAACGCTGGGATCGAACCCATCGCTGTCAACGTCACGATGGGTGGATGCGCAGCATTTCACGTCATTGCTTCGATTCGGAAGCGATTCCCTGGTGCTGGTAAGAACGCGATCGCCGCTTTGATGAACGTTGGGATCGTCAAGCACGTTGTAGTGACCGACGAAGACATCGACGTTTTCGATCCTCAACAGGTAGAATGGGCGATAGCGACTCGCGTACAGGCCGAGAAGGACGTGATTGTGATCCCCGGGATGGGGCGCGCGAAGGCGCTCGATCCGGTAATCCCGCCGGGGATGGATCCGATGCTGATCGCGCGGCTCGGGATCGACGCGACGATTCCTGAAGGAATTCCGGCGTCTCGTTATGAGCGTATTCACTACCCCCATTTCGAAGAGATTGAACTGTCCAATGTGATTGAGTCCGGCATTCCTGGCGTCAGTGATGCTTCGGACGTGACCCCCGACGCGATGGCAATGGCGATTGAGGAGCATATGAAGGCGCATCAGCCATTGTACTACATGGAGATCGTCGATGCATTTGTCGATCGACCACATCGGCTCGTGGTTCAGGGGATGGGCCTCTTGTACGCAGGCGGTCGGCTGCGTCGCGACAACGACGGCCGCTACGCATTGACAGCGCAGGCGTTGTGATGCCAAAGACGGATCTGTTGGCGAAGATGATCTTCCTGCAGATGCTACCAAAGCTCAACGCCACTTGCGCATGCCGCGCTCGTGGCGAAGGGCAATCAACCAGCGCACCAAGGAGTCTCGAATCAGCATGAACGAGACCAGCAGCCACGCGCCGGCTGATTTGTCCATCTCCTTTCTTTGGCCGGCAGCCTGGTGGTCTCGAACTGAACCCGTCGAGACGAAAGCCACACGCATGACCGGACCGAGCACACGTTGCGAGAATGAGGCCGCCGCCACGAATTACCCTCGCACACCTTGCGGAATCCGGATTCTGAACCCCGTGGCAAAGCAGGGTGGACAATGAAAATCGACTGGCGTCGATCATGAAGGCAAAACTGATGCGTAAGGGAGGGGCGCAAACCGCGCGATTCCGCGTCAAGAAGGGGGCGTACGCGATCGAAGCTCACGCGATCGTAAGTGGTTCTGATGTCGTTCTCCACCTCGGCGGCGGGGATCACCCCCACGTTGGCGCTATCTCTCTCGCTACGTACGTCGAAGCAACGCACGGCGTGACGTTGAGAAGCCTAACGGCCGGCCATCACAAGGAGAGCAAGCTTACCGAGCACATCGCAAAGTTCACCGCTGAGGAGCTTCAGTGCACGGCTGCGGTGTCGGCAGGCATACACTATGACTGCTTGGGAAGCGAAGGCATCGACGCTATCTTGTCGCTGGCTGACGAGGCCGGACGACGGACAGTGGCATGGATCCAAGGCAAGGAAAAGGGATCATGAACAAGCCACGACTGATCGTCGGAATCACTGGAGCAAGCGGCGCGATCTACGGAGTTCGAACACTCCGAATCCTCCGCGAGCGCGACGACTTCGAGACAGTCCTTGTCGTCTCTAATGCCGCGTTGGTCACCCTCCAACACGAGGTGGGGGTTACTGTTGGCGAGCTGCTCTCTCTGGCAGATGTGGCCTACGAGATTGATGATCTGACAGCCCCGATTGCCAGTGGGGCCCACCCGATCTACGGGATGATCGTCGCACCGTGCACCATCAAGACGCTCTCGGCCGTGGCAAACGCATATGGCAACAATCTCCTAACTCGGGCGGCCGACGTTTGTCTGAAGGAACGGCGGCACCTCGTCTTGCTCGTGCGAGAGACGCCGCTTCACGCTGGACACATCCGCTTGATGCAACTCGCCACGGAAGCAGGTGCAATCATCTTCCCTCCAGTGCCCGCATTCTACGCCCTGCCGAGGAATATCGAAGATCTGGTTGATCAGACCGTCCTACGAGCCCTGTCCCTATTCGGGATCGAGAGTGACAGGCTCGTTCGCTGGGACGGATTGGCAGCGTGAGGAGGAATCCAACGGATGGTGGCGATGCTGAGAGACCATGTGGAGCGGCTTCGACGCGCTGGAGAGTTGGTCGAGATTGACGCGCCCATCGATCTTCGGTACGTCTCGGCCGTGGCCGCCAGGTCCGACAAGGCGGTCTTGTTCAAGCAGCCCGCAGGGTACGAACCGCAAGTAGTCGTCAGTGGCCTTTTTGTTAGTCGTGAGACTAGTGCCCTCGCTTTCGGGGGACCATATGAGCAGGCCTGGAGGCGCGTTGATGCTGCCAAACGTAGACGGATCGATCCGGTCATCGCGACGGAATCGCCAGGGTGGGAAGTTGTTTGTGAAGGGGACGACGTCGACCTGTCGGAGATTCCGATCCCGATTCTGGCGTCCAAGGATGGAGCACCATACCTCTCAGCCGCAATCACTGGATCGATTGATCCGCAGTTCGGGAACAACTGGGGCGTCTACCGGTATCAGCTGGTTGATCGGAACACGCTCGCTGTAGACCTGACGACGCGGACCAACCTGCACCACGCGTTGACGCGTGCGCTGGCAAGAGGACGGCCCTTTGGAGTGACTGTCAATCTAGGCAACCACCCGTATGAGCTTGTTGCCGCTGCCATGAATCTGCCCGCCGGGCAGGATGAAATGGCCGTCGCTGGCGGCCTTCGCGG
>CAZBSW010000281.1:0-2949 GCA_964494835.1 uncultured Thermotogae bacterium | reverse complement strand
TCACCGCTCTCGTAATTGGCACGCCAGTAGGTGAGCACCCCGGGTGTGCTCGGGGTCCACATGAGAAAAACGCGATATCGTCTACCATCGGCACCGTCTTCTGCCAGCCGGAATGATGCGCTTGCCAGATAATTGCCGTCCTGCCCGTGACTCACCCAGCCTGCTGCGGAGAGGAGTCCGTTTCCCTCTACGTCGACATACAGCTCTCCGCTCCCATTGTCTGAGTCGAGTACAACGGGGAAGCGCCTTCCCGCAAGCGGCAGGAGACCATACATGGCAGTCCCGTGATAGGCGGGCTCGGTCAAGCCAGGGACCGGCTGTGAAGAGAGCTGAATCCCTTGTGGATGATAGTAGGTCGTCAGTTCAAGAATCGAATCGACATAATGCAAATCGGCCGTTGCCGCAAGAGCGGCCTCGCAGCCGAGAAGCCCAAGAATGGTCGCAATCCACAGATAGCGACGGATCATCGATCCACACTCGCAAGCGCCCGTAGCCGTTCTACGACAAGATCGTTTCCGATTACCGACAAGATATCGAACAGTCCTGGGCCGACGGTACGCCCGGTAGCGGCGGTGCGAATCGCGGCCGCCACGTCCTTCAGCTTAGCCCCTTTTGCTGACAGAGTCTGCCGCAGCAACGCTTCCACATCATCGTGCGAGAACGCGTCCGCGGTGGCGAACGCATCGCGCACCGCTGCAATCAACTCTCTCTGTCGTTCGTCGATTGCGAGCTCGGCTTCACTCGCTATCGGTACCGGGAACAGGATCAGCATCATTTCCGCCAGATCAACAAGGGTGTGGCACCGGTGGCGCAACAGCGACGCCCCTCGCGCGAGGCGATCCTCGCCGGCCGCGGCCCACATCGATTCTGTCACCGATCCCAGCGAGATGACGAACGGGCCGAGAAGCCGCACCAATCGAACAGGATCGGCTGCCTTGAGGTGTTGCTGATTCAGCCAACGCAGTTTCTCGTCGTCGAACACCGCGGCCGAACTCCCCACACTGTCCAGGTCAAACAGCTCTACCAAGTCGTCGCGGGAGAAGACCTCTTGGTCACCATGCGACCACCCGAGGCGGGCGAAGAAGTTGACCATCGTCTCGGGGAGGAATCCGCGACGTCGATACTCCAGCACGGATGTTACTCCATGGCGTTTGGAGAGCCGTGTCCGATCCGGCCCGAGGATCATTGGCAGATGTGCAAAGCACGGGAGATCTTTTCCCAGCGCTCGGTAGAGGAGGATTTGCTTGGGAGTGTTCGTCAAGTGGTCGTCACCGCGAATGACGTGGGTAATTCCCATGTCGGCGTCATCCACCACCACGGCAAAGTTGTAGACAAAGCTTCCATCCGACCGGCGGATCACGAAATCCTTTATCTCATCATGACTGAACCTTACATCCCCGGTCAGCGCATCCTGCACCACTGTTTCACCTGCAGGAACGCGGAACCACCACGCCCCATCCTGCTCATAAGCGGCGCCGCTGTCCAGCAGAAACTGTGCCGCCTGTTGGTGGGCGCCTGTACGATTGGTTTGGCGATAGTACTCATCCCACTGCAGCCCCAACCATTGCATCGCCTCGACAATCTGATCGATCGATTCCTGGGTAGAACGCTCTTGATCGGTATCCTCGATCCGTAAGATGAATGCGCCGCCATGATGGCGGGCGTACAGCCAATTGAACAGCGCTGTGCGCGCCCCGCCGACGTGCAGATACCCGGTCGGACTGGGTGCGAATCTGACTCTAACCATCTGACTACTCCCTTTCTGTGATTTGCTTGCATTCATTCTACCATCACGCCGGCGCAACCGCTAACGCGCACTCAGACTACACCGTTTGCCCATCTGGCATCACAAGACAGAAGCGATCATCGGCATCGATTGACCCACCAGATCGCGTCAATTGGGACGAAGATGCGAAACCGGGAGCCGTTGTAGGTGACTTCGATCTCGCTTGTAAGTTCTGTAGCTCCCGCTCCTAGTATTCGGCTTGGTCTCCCGTCGGTGCAGCGGTCAGTGATGCCGTCCATGTGAAGGCATACGTACTGTTGCCGATCTTCTGCGAGCCTGTCCCGGTCATCGTCTGGCCGTCGCTCTCACCGTGCAGACTAACGACTACGTTCACCGGCGGCGTGAGCACATCCACGCTCCCGCTCCCCTCGATTGTAAACGAGCTGCTCCCGGCAGTGCCTTCCGTAATTGGCACAGAGAACGGCTTTGATCCTGGCCCCATCAGGCCAATCTCGCCTGCAATATCGGCCCCATCCTGTGTGAGGATCAGTGTAATCGGTGTGGTAAACCCGGCTGAGGGCCCCTCTGTCCACGTGATCGTGCCGCTCCACGTACCGGCAATCTCGATCGGTGCAAATGCGGGAAAACAGCCGTACAAAACAGAAACAATCACCAGCACGGTCAGCAGTATCATTGACTTGTGTACACGCTTCATCTCTCTCCCTCTTCCTTTTACCCCCCTGATTCTATCCCGCGTTTGCGGGAGTACGAAGACATATGACCGCGCCGGAATTCGCATCGAGGCAGGGTGGAGAACAGATACCGCTACAGGCGACTCGTTTCAGGCAGTAGATACTAGTTAACGTCTGAAACCATCATCTTCAAGGTATAGTATAAGTGTTGGTCATTGACAAGTGAATCGAGAGCAACGAGTAGCTTCATTCTTTACCAATTAAGAAGGGTAGAGCGGCCGAGAGCGGCCTGCCTCTAACCTATTACCAATGCAAAGATCAAAAGATTGCAGTGGACGGTGGATCGTCCACTGCGATAACAACCAGATCCTCAGAGAAGCATCTATCAAAGGCAAACCGTCCGAAAGGGCGGGACGCAAAGCTACGGACCTTCTAGGCAACGCTCACACGAGCATTGTGTACAAGGGCAAACCGGGGGCGACTCCGGGACGCAAAGCCACGGGCCTCGTGAGACACGTCTCATGAGACAGC
>CAZBSW010000280.1:0-3011 GCA_964494835.1 uncultured Thermotogae bacterium | reverse complement strand
AGCTGGGGCGGTTCATTACTTCCTGCGATCTCCAAGGCGAGGAGGGGCTAGACGCTGCCTGTGCTCATCTTGGTGCAAAGTCTCTGTTCCATGGCCGTGTCGAGACGCTCGAACCGCAACAGAGTCGAGGTTTCTATGTCGTCAAGGCCACGATTTCGGGGATGGGGAGAGACGCGGGACGTGAGATCGAGTTGGTGATCAAGAACGAGGTGATGTGTGTCAAAGAGGGGTCCGCCCCCCTTGTTCTCTTTCCCGACCTCGTCCTGTTGTTCGATCCATACAATCTCGAAGGTGTAATGACACCTGAGTTGAAACCAGGGCGGGAGGTCCTTCTCGCTGCGTTGCCATGCGATTCCGTCGTTCGCGCTGGGTTGAGTTCTGCGGAAGGAGCGGCGGCCTTCTCGTCTGCAAGGTACGGCGAAGCGTTCGAATACATCCCGGTCGAGGAACTGCTCGGAGGGCGATGAGCAACGTGATGGCGATGACCGAGGTAACCACGAAGCTGAAAGACAACGGCCGCCTATCGCCACGAGAACGGTTCATCGCTTCGGTCGATCGAGATGCACGAGCTGCTGAGAACCCTAGTTTTGATCTTGGGTACGGCATTACAAGCTACACTCGTGGAGCACACGACCGCCTTTGTGAGCACCTTGGCCTCGGTCCGCAACAAGCCGAAATTTCGGCCCGAATGCTCAACCTTGTGTACCCCTGTGCGGAGATTGCTAGTCGCCTTTCGGGAGACCTGCGGGTCATCGCGCCTGCGGCCCCCACGAGCGGTGCGGGCGATATCGAGCTCGACGACCGAACCTATCGGGATGAATGGGGACTTGTGCGTCGCCTCTCGAGCGGAGGCCTTTACTACGACTTCATCGGAGCGCCGTTGGCGGAATGTCGAACCCTCGGAGAGTGCCTGCAACAGCTCCAGAGACCGGTTGCCCCTGCGGAAAGAGCGCGTGGAATGAACGCCCGTGCCGCCGCCTTCAGGGATGAAGGCTTTGCGGTCGGCGCGTGGTGTTTCGGCGGGGTCTTCGAGATGCTCTTCTGGCTACGCGGATACAAGACGGCTTACCTGGATTTCGCGTTGCGCCCACGACTTGTTGAAGGTCTGATGGATGCGCTGCTTGAGATACAAGCCGATTTCTGGACGTCTATCCTCCGGGAGACCGGCGGGCAACTGGATGTTGCCTTGCTCACGGAGGACCTGGGCACACAGACAGGGTTGATGATCTCGCCTGATCAATTCCGGGCAATCGTGAAGCCGCGCATCAGGGAGTTGATTCGGACCATCAAGTCCGAAAGCCCTGGGATTCGTGTGCTCCTGCACTCGGACGGAGCGATCTCCGCGATCGTGTCCGATCTGATCGACATCGGCGTCGACATCCTGAATCCGATCCAGCCGGGTGTGGCAGGAATGGAGCCGAGACTCCTCAAGCAGGAATACGGAACGGAACTATGCTTCCATGGCGGACTCGATATCCAACAGCTCATGGTGAGAGGAACCGTGGCCGAAATCCGCAGCGAGGTGGCAAGGCTGTGCGATGTGCTCGGGTATGACGGCGGCTACGTCATCGCTCCAGCACATTGTGTTCAGCCGGATGTACCACCGGAAAACATCATCGCGTTCGTCGAAACGGTTCGGGAATTGCAATCCTGTGGGAGCTAATACTAATAGAAGGAGGTGAGAGCGGAGGAAACGATGCGTTGGGTAAGGTAGCGAACTGTGTGGACTACAGCGGAGGTGTCTTTGAGATGAACCGTAGATTCTTCGTTCTGGCGACCGTCCTTGTTGGACTGTTCGCACTGTCTGTAGGCGCGTGTGCGACCGAGATGGTCGTCGCGCTCGGTGGAGATGTTGAGGGTTGGGATCCCGCAACTGAGATCTACTACGCTGCGGGAGAAATCGTTCGTAACTGCTACGATTCATTGATTACTTACGAGATTATGCCTGCGGAGGAATCTCCTTATGGCGTCGCCATGTTGGATACGTCAAAGCCAACGGGCATGCTTGCCAAGTTGTGGGAGGTCTCGCCGGACGGCAAGGTGTATACCTTCCATCTGCGTGACGACGTTGTTTTCGCTTCGGGAAATCATCTGACCGCAGAGGATGTCCGATGGACCGTTGAGCGCGGCCTCAACATCCCCGGCGGCACTTCCTGGTTGTGGAATGTGATGGGTATTATGTCCATCGATCAGGTCGAAGTCGTCGACGATCTGACGGTTCGATTCGTTCTCGACCAACCGAACTCGTTGTTCCTGCCCAGCCTCGAACTTGAGGTAATGGCGATTGTCGATTCGACGTTCTTGAAAACAAAGGCCACAGCGGACGACCCGTATGCGCACAACTACCTGTTCACCAACACTGCTGGGTCTGGACCGTTTGTAGTAGAGTCTTATAACCCGGGGAGCGAGGTTGTCCTTGCAGCGCGAGACAACTACTGGGGTGGAAAGCCTGCAACGGACCGCGTAGTCTACTCGATCGTGCCGTCCGAAGCAACCCGCATTCTCCTTCTGAAAAACGGAGACGTGGATGTGTCTCTGTTCATCTCACCGGAACAGGTCAAGAAGCAGCTTCTCAATGCGGCTGGGGTCAAGGTTGTATCGATCCCGACGCCCGGAACCGAATACCTGGCGCTCAATACATCCATGGCGCCGTTGAACAACGTGCTGGTCCGGAAGGCAATCGCGTACGCGACTCCGTACGAAGAGCTTCTGAAGAACGTAATGTACGGCTTTGGCTCTCGGGCAACTAGCCCGGTTCCGACGCTGACCAAGTGGCATCGTGACGTCTCTCCGTACACGTACGATCCAGCAAAGGCTCGACAACTCCTGACACTGGCTGGGTATCCGGACGGGATCGATCTGACCGTCAGCTATCGGTTGGACAACCCGACGGAAGAAGCGGTCGCGGTCTACCTTAAGGATGCGTTCGCCGAGGCCGGGATCAATCTCACGATTGACAAGGTGGCCGCATCGCGGTTCGAGGTCATTCGTGGGACGCGTGAGTACCAGAT
>CAZBSW010000279.1:0-3028 GCA_964494835.1 uncultured Thermotogae bacterium | reverse complement strand
GATCCGACTGGTGCGCGAACGCGGCTACGCCGTCGCCAACGAAGAATTCCACGAAGGCAGTCTCTGTCTCGCAGCGCCGGTACGCGCTTACCGGGGGAACGTCATTGCAGCGATCAGCCTTTCGATCCCCAAGCAGTTGGCTGCAGGTAGACAGTTGGCGAGCTTTGTCAATGTGATCTGTGAGGCGGGGCGGGCAATCTCGCGAGAGCTCGGTTTCGATGCGACAGAGTAGACGGACGACACGGTGCGCACGGCTGACGCCCGGACGCAGGCTCTAATGTCGGCTTAATGCATTCGGCAAGGACAGGATCCGAAAGGAGGAGTTGTGCCTTGGACCGATTGTTGAAGACGGTCCCGTAACCGGTTGATAGGTGGTGATTGACCAAACGAAAGGCGCTCTTTCCGGAGGGGTTCGATCCAGCGATGCCACCGCTTCGGATAGATAACCGTAGGAAAAGGAGGGGTCGATGCCGTTGTTCAAGGAAGCAGAGGACCGTAGGCCGGAGTGGGAAATACCGAGCGGTGTCCATGTGGTAACACTGAAAACGCCGAGCCGAATCAATGCCTACTCTGCAGGGTGGGTGGTTCGCGTCTCCGAGGTTCCCGTGATGGTCCAAGTGGCTGTTTGGGATCAAAACTACTCGTTCGAACTCGCGCAGGAATGCGATCACTTTGTGGTTCAGATCCTCGAGGAGGGACAGGAACATGTCGCGCGCCACTTCGGCCGCAACAGCGGAAGGGACATGGACAAGCTTGCTGGCTTCCACACGCACGAGGGAACCTCGGGTGTTCCAATTCTCGATGACTGCCTGGCCTATCTCGAATGCGAGGTCGAGTTCCGCAGGCAATTCGGCGATCACATGGTACTTGTAGGCAAGGTCGTCAACTCGGCGACAAACCGGCCCGGAAAAGCGCTCATCTACAACTACAAGGACTACCAATGAGCCCCTGCGTGAATGTCCTAATCCCTGTCCGGATTCCCGACTCGTGGGAGAGATTGGCGATCAATCGGTATCGAATCCAAGCTGGATCGGACACTCATATCATCGGTAGCGCGTTGAGCAAGGAGCAGCAAGCGGAGGCAACCGCGGGACACCTGGCGGATGTGCTCGTTGTCAACGCCACACGGGCAGAGAGCGATGGAGCCATGGCGCATATCATCGACTGTTTCGGCGATCCCGTCCTTTACGAAATCTCGATTCGGGTTCGGCGGCCTGTGGTTGGAGTCGGACAAGCGGGGATGTACTTTGCACATGCGTTCTCGCGCGCTTTCGCTGTGATCACTAGTGAGGTTGAAGGGATCGAGGGGATCGCCGCGAATGCGACGAAGTACGGAGTTGCGGGAAAACTCTGCGATTGCCGGGCGATCGGCATCTCTGCAGCGGAGATCCCCGATCGAAGGGGAGCGACTCTCGACGCTCTTGAGCAAGAGGCGCACAAGATCGTCGCAGACGTGGACGCAGTCGTGATGGGTTGCACCGAACTTGCTGAGATGGCGGATGATCTTCACTTGAGGCTGGCTCGCGAAGGCCGCCGGATTCACGTTATCAATCCGCTCATCCCAGCAGTGCGCTGGGCAGAAGCCCTGGCAACCGCCGTCAAGTGAACGACCTTTCCCGCGGATCGATCCGACCTGAATGAGGGACTTGTCTGAGCAGTCATTTTTGTGGTATAATAAAGCGTTTTGTTATAGACAAAAGACTGACAGGGAGGATCTTGCCACTCCATATCGTTGGGATCTCAAGCAGCCCTCGGCACGGGAACACTGAGCGGCTTGTGCGGACAGCCCTCGAGGCTGCTGAAGAAGCCCCTATTGAAGTCAGTACAACGTTCCTGCAGTTTGTCGGCAAGCGGATTGAACCCTGCATAGACTGTCAGGTTTGCGCTACGCAGAAGCGCCCCTGTATCAAGCGTGACGACTGGCAAGAGATGATCGACCAGATCATCAATCCGACTCCAGACGGCCTTATCATCGGAACCCCGGTCTATTTCTTCAGCGTCAACTCGCAGCTTCGTGCCTTCTTCGAGCGGTGCACGTCTCTCCTCAAAGGTCGCTGGTTCGAAGAATACCCGTATGCTGTGCCGGATTTTTCCCGAACAGCAGCCGCTGCACTTGCGGTCGGTTATCACCGCCACGGTGGGGTCGAGCACGCGTTGTCGAACATCCTCCAGTGGTTCCTTATTGTGGGGTGCGTCTGCACGGGCTCCGACTACATCGGTGGCGGTGCTTGGCAGCAGCGCAATAACGCCCTCGACGCCGTGGAGAACGATGAGATTGGGATGCTGAACGCCCGCGTGACGGGAAGACGGGTCACCTATCTGGCCTACTTGCTCTCCTCGGGCGCGCGTAGCGATGCCGAGGTGAGCCAGCGGATGCTCGATTATCGTGATCGCGAATTGACGATGGGGTAAGGAGAGAACATGGCATGGAAACTATCAGCGCCGGGTGATCTTGACGCATTGCTCATTGGACTGGGGATCTTCGGCACCGGTGGAGGTGGGGATCCGAAAGGCTGGGGCAGGAGCATTTTCGATGCGGATCGAGCCGCCGGCCGCGTCTATGAGCTTGTCAATCCAACGGAGATAGACGATGCGGCGTTCGTTCTATCCGGCGGCTACCTTGGGTCGGTGAAGGAAGATATGGCCCTCAACCGGCTCGTCGAGAGCTGGGAGGAGAACTTCGAACTCAAAAAGGCAATTCACGTGCTTGAATCCGAGCACGGCCATCGCGCCGACTACCTCGTGCCGTTTGAACTCGGAGGTGGCAACACACCGGTCGTTCTCTCTTGTGCGGCACGACTCGGGATTCCGATGATCGACGGAGATGGGGTCGGGCGTGCGGCACCGGAGACACACATGAGCAGCTTCCTGGGGCATGGCGTCTCTCTGACACCTATGCCGCTCATCGGTGGCGATGGAACGCACGTAGTGATTCGTGACGGAGATATCTTCCTTGCGGACGAGGTAGGGCGTTGTGTTGCTTCTCGCGGTGGCGGATTGCTTGCGAACGCACACTACGGTATGTCTG
>CAZBSW010000278.1:0-3030 GCA_964494835.1 uncultured Thermotogae bacterium | reverse complement strand
TGTATGGGACGAAATTGAGCTTGTAGTTGCCAATCCCCACTCCAAGCAGCGGATGATCCTTGAGCATCTCCCATCCCACCCACCAGTCCCAGGATCGCGTCTTCCCCGCGTTCGCTGCCCACACCCTGGAGATCCACGACCTGCCGTCCGCTGACAGGCCAACGACCGAATTGAGCGGGCCGGACGGTGCTTCCACGAGGAACGTGAACGCAAGGACGATGAGAAGGGCGATCAGCCAACCGCGGTTCCTCTTGATCGGCTCGATCGGCCGGAAGATGAGCCAGAACACGACGAACGCAACGGCGGCCGCGATCAGTGCGATCACGACCCCCGTCTGGTGCACCAACAAGACGGTACCGAAAATAAAGGCGATCAGGCCAATCGCAGTTGCGCGCATGATCCGCGACTTGAGCCGCATAATAAGGATTACCGATGGGAAGAGGAGGTACGACAAGAATCCCCCCAAGTAGTTGCGGTTCCCCATCGTGGAGATAACCTCCTTAAGGCCATGTCCACCAAGCGCTCCTCGCATTATCCCCAGGTATTGCAGGAGGCCGTACAACGCGGCGAGGAATGCCGAAAGGAGGAGTGCGTACAGGATCAGATTAACATCTTGTCTCCGCTTCACGGCGTTCGCAACGAGAAGGTAGAACAGGAAGAAGAAGATGACGAGCGTCAGGCTCTGTAGCACAACGCGGGCGTTCAGTGCGTTGGCCAGCGATAGAAGAGAGGCAATGACCAGACCGATTATTGGGTAGACAAGCCAGGGGAGGCGAAGGTGCCATTCGCGTTTTAAAAGGGAATGCATTGCCCACATGCCGAAAAGGATCGACACACCGATGATAGCGAAGATCGTCTTCCCATAACCGTATTCGGTAACCGTTGGCCAGATGAAGAGAGGGAGCGAGAAAACAAATGCCGCAATCAGATAGATAATGAGACGATCGAAAGTCAGAAAGGATGGCTTTGCAGTGGACGATCGCTTTCGCGACTTGCGCGTCTTCTTCCTATTCATAATGTACATCCATTATACGAAGCCATCGTCTGAAACAGCAAGGATAGCGTGTGCGAGCTCGGCGATCCTGTCCCTCCCTCCAAGGAGGTTGACAATTGGAGCAAGGGACGGCCACAGTCGTCTTTCCGAGGCGATGGCGTGAGCGAGGAGGCTGGGACGGTCGACGTCGCCGTGCTTGATGATCGTATTCGACATTGTCGGTGTATCGATGATATCGAAGAGGGTATCGATCTTATCGTCGACCAGATCGGCAAGCACGGCACGGGCGGCGCGGCCGAAGCGAAGCTCGTCTCCGATCTTATCTTGCCAGCAACTCTCATACTCTGATAGAACGCCAGCCCCGGTGTCTCCATCAAGCGCGGCACGGGCAGCGATCTTGCCGGCGATGCGCGCACATACTCCGCCGGTGTATAGCCCCCCACCGGATGTTGGCTTTACCTGGCCGGCGGCATCGCCCACCAGCAGGGCTCCGTCGGTGAACGTCTTCCTTGCAGGGGCGATAGGAATAACGCCATGGATACGTACGATCTCGCCCCCGAAAGCGTGTTGGGTGAGGAATTCGGTGAGCAGCCTGTTTGTGTCCGTGCCCAGTGGGGCGGCAAGGCCTACGCGCAATCTCCCGACTTCCGCAGGGATTACCCAGGCAAAAAACGTAGGAGCAACGTCATTGCCAAAGAAGATCTCTATCTCGTCATCAGATACCGGCGAACCGGTGACCGTGGCCTGGCTGCCGATGAGAGTGTCGGGTGAGCGGGAGAGCGAAAAGCAAGAAGCGATAATACTTTGCGGACCATCAGCACCGATGATGACACCTGCGCCGATCTCTTCTTGACAGCTGTCGGTCGCCGACAGTGTCTCACAACGTCCGGCGACTGACAGCATACCGCGGCGGGCAGCGAAGGCACGAGCATGCGTGCGTATGTCCGCACCAGCACGAGCGGCGAGATCAAGCAGCTCACGATTGAGTCTTCCCCGGTCAACCACCAACGCCTTTATTGTGTCGGCGCGTAGATGGATCTTTCTACCGGCAGGTGAATAGATCGTCCCTCCGCGAATGATACGCAGCAGGCTGGCATCGGAGGCTCCGAGCGTCTCCAGCGTGCGTGGGCTGACCAAGCCGGCACAGCGGGCAGGCTCTCCCGATCCGTCGCCCTTTTCCACGATCAACACCCGTGCCCCTGTGTCGGCGGCGTGGCGAGCCGTTGCTGCGCCGATCGGGCCACCGCCTACGACCGCGACGTCGTAGTGTTCCATTGCGGTTGTTAAGTCCCCTCTCTCTTTGCTGGCCTTGTCATGATCTCGTCGACCATAGCAAGCGGATCCGCCCCCTCGTGCAGGATGCGGTAGACGGCCTCGGTGATCGGCATCTCGATCCCTTTGTCTTGTGCGATCGAGTGTACGATCTGAGTGGCATGCACCCCCTCTGCCACCATCTTCATCCGTTTTAAAATGTCGGCGATCGGTTCACCCTGCCCCAGGCAAAAGCCGACATAGCGATTGCGGCTGTGACCACTCGTACAGGTGGCAACGAGATCACCGAGGCCGGAAAGGCCGAAAAACGTCGCCTCATCCGCACCGAATGCCCTACCGAAGCGCACCATCTCTGACAGGCCACGCGTAATCAGCGCGCCGCGGCTGTTGTCTCCGAACCCGAGGCCATCGGAGATACCAGTGGCGATAGCGATGATGTTCTTCACTGTGGAGCAAAGCTCCACCCCGCGAATGTCGGTTGACAGGTAGATTCGGAAACGAGGAGATGAGAACGATTCCTGGAGTCTTTCTCCCAACGGTTCATCGGCTCCAGCGAGCACAACGGCTGTCGGCATGTCGCGGCCCACTTCCTCGGCGTGGCTCGGCCCAGACAGGGTGAAGACAACGCGCGTATTTGCGGCATGTGCGATTACCTCTGACATCGTCCGATGCGAATCGTGATCGATCCCTTTTGCGAGGTTGATATAGATCTTGGCTGCGTCGGCGATGGCGGCGATCTTTCTCATTGTCTCGTCCATGGCAAA
>CAZBSW010000277.1:0-3040 GCA_964494835.1 uncultured Thermotogae bacterium | reverse complement strand
GGTTTGCCTCGGCCAGCTCCTCTTTAGCCCGCTTGTCGCCCGCTTCAATCCGCTTTGAGATCGCCACCTCTTCCTCGCGTGTGAGGAGTGGAACACGATTGATCTCGCCAAAATACGTGCGAATAGGATTGTCCGCCCGCGCAGAACGCTCGCGGATATCCCTTTTGTTATCAGGCTTGGAGCTCAGATTATCTTTAAGGTTGATCGTCGCCTTTGGTTCTTTCATCCCTTCCTCCTAAACAGTTTGCCTCTCAACGGAACTTCAGGAGACTGACCAAACATAATCGGACGACCCTGAGGGGTCCTCCGATCAGATTCACAGTGATATTTCGCTACTCTCGCGGCATATGCCGCTGTTGTTTTCCTTAATCCCTCAGTCTCTGATAAGTAGTATAGCACAAATCAGAGGCGATGTGAAGCCTTGCAGAAGGGCGATTGGGCCTGATTTACAGAGCGAGAACTCGTTGTTTTCAGCTATGTGGGTAATAGGTAAGAAGGGCGACCACCCCAAGACCGATCACAATCCAGATGTAAAAGAGATTCTCCGTCCCAAGCACCGGCGGACGGGGCGGCACGAATGACACGCGCGCACCAAGCGAGACCTGCGGGGTGAGTGTCCAAGCAGGCGGGAGTTCATCCAGCGATCGAACGCTGGCGACGATCGCCACTGAATCGAGCAGCCAAATCTGCACGCCGGCCGTGATGTGCATGAACGGAGTCCACAACCAAGCGCTGCCAACCAAACTCCATTGCATCGCGAAGCCTCCGCCTGCGTAGAGCGCGACCGGCCCCAGCCACCCCTTGACGACCAGGTCTATGCTCGCCTCAAATAGATCGGGGAACGTGGCCGGATACGTCAGCGCCGTGAGCAAGAACGTTAGATTGGGATCGAACAACATCTCCGCGCTGAGGTAAGAGAAAGATGCATCCCAGTCAATGGGGAGGACCGCGGGAGCTCCTACATCAAAGCCAAATGCGATCGGAATCGCCCCTTGCGCCACCAGGCCGACAGCAGACATTGAAACAACAAACACAAGACACAGTAGCTTCTTATGCACGTGTCCTCCTGACAACAAGGATAGCCTTTCCGCACTCCCCCCTGGAGGGCGTTCGACCGTTCAACAAGGGTAACATGTCCTTTCATTGCCTGGGCATATGTTTGCCGATAAGGTCTCGTCATGAAACACGAAAATCAAGTATTGACCATAAAACCGTCTCTTATTATCTTCGACCTTGATGGTACATTATACAAGACAGAGACGTCGTTTCTGCCCGCAATTGCCGATGTCTTCCGATACCACAACGTCCCGGCGCCACCACCACAGGAGCTGTTACCGTTCATCGGGGAACCGTTCGATCACCTCTTGCAATGGCTCGCTACTCGCCTCGCCGACACGCGCGGACCTTCTTTATCGTCACGCCATCTTCGCGATCAGATCGCCCCCCGCGAGGTGCATTACATCAAGACACGCGGTGAGCTGTACCCGGGCGTAGTAGATACACTCGCTCAGTTACGCCGCCGATACAGACTTGCGTTGTGCACAAACGGCGGGGAGCCGTACGCACACGCGGTGCTGCGCACGTGCAAGATCGAGGCACTGTTCGATCTTCTCCGGTTCCGCCACAGCAAAGACGGCGATAAGGCAGAGATGGTACAGTCTCTACTGCAGACGGCGAGAGCATCCCATGCGATCGTTGTCGGCGATCGTCATCATGATCTCCTGGCAGCGCACAAGAACGGGTGCGTGGCGATCGGTGCCGAGTATGGCTATGCCGGCCCTGGCGAACTCACAGATGCCGACGCAATATTAGGCGATTTTGCCGATCTACCGGAACTTCTCGGTTCCTTACCGGTTGGCGATCGCCCTCATTGGAGCTAGACTCTCAAGACTGCTTCACGCTGTTGGACAAGGAGGAACGATGTTACATGTCTTGCAAGCGATCGCCCAACGTGCGGAAGTGTGGGTGGAGCTTCGTTATCACGTGCGTCGCACTAAGCGGATCACCGTCCGCAGCGGCCGACTGGAAGAATCATCTTCCCTGCGTCTAGCCGGAGTCGGCGTACGGGCACTCATCGATGGCGTGTTCGGCTTTGCCAGCACCACTGATCTTTCCGAGAAGGGGATAACACAAGCGGTTCGAGAAGCGGAGAGCGCAGCTCGGGCATCTAGTGCAGGGAAGCGCACACGAATCGAGGGCCTTGCCCCGGTTGCTCCCGCAACAGGAACGTTTTCCGTACATACTGATGATCCGCTCGATGATCACCCACTGGAGGAGAAGCTGGCGCTCGCCATGCACCTTGATGAGCGGATTCGTAATGCCTCAAACAAGATCGTCTCCTCATCTGCGGCCTACGCAGAGATTCAGGATGAAAAGATCATCGTCACCACCGATGGTGCGGCGGCGCACATCTTCGATGCCAAACCTGAGTTTCGTGTTATCGCTGTGGCTCAGGAGGGCGCCGATCAGACGATGGGGATGGACTCCGCAGGAATCACCGGCGGCTTCTCCGACCTGTTCGCCAAGCGCTCACCAGAAGAGATGGCAGACAAGGCAGTGGCACTTGCCGTTGACCAGCTCGGCGCCGACTATGCGCGTGGAGAACGGGCGACGGTCGTCCTCGACCCGGGACTGGTGGGTGTGCTCAGTCACGAAGCAATCGGTCACACTGTCGAGGCCGATATCGTCCGCTCCGGCGCGATCACGGACGGTAAGATCGGAACGCAGGTGGCATCGGAGCTGATCACGATGTGCGACAGCGGTCCGTCCGCACATTTGCCTCACGCTGCCGGTGAACTCCTCGTCGACGACGAAGGCGTACAAACCGGCAACACCGTAATCATCGAACACGGCGTCCTTCGTTCCTACCTGCATAACCGAGAGAGCGCGACCCATTTCGGAGTCGAACCGACCGGAAACGCGCGTGCGTTCGAGTACTCCGACGTGCCGATCATCCGCATGAGAAATACGTACATCGAAGTCGGAACCTCTTCCAAGGAGGAGATGATTGCAGGAATGGATCATGGCTACTACTTGGAAG
>CAZBSW010000276.1:0-3058 GCA_964494835.1 uncultured Thermotogae bacterium | reverse complement strand
ATACCTCAGTCGTCGAGTCCCCCGCAATCCGAATGGGGCGGACAGCCTCGCCCTGTTCGCCTCCATGCGGCTTGCAAGGGTAATGCGAGACCATGTCCGCTGGCAGCGTACTTGAAAAATGCGACCACAGAGGGTAGATTTAAGTGCACATTACATATCACCGGAGGTGAGCGCAATGACAAACAGTAAGCGACTGAACCGAACAGCGGGTGGTTGCGTTTGTTGTCCGCTCACTCCATATCCGTTCTGTACGCCGTAGAAACGCGTACGCATCCACAAACATCTTCTTGAAGCATCTTGGCAGCGGCAGTGTCCCGCTCTTGCCCCACGTGTATTTGCTTGTTAAGGAGTGACGATGACTATTTTCCAAACAGTATTAGATTTGATCGGAAAGACCCCAATGGTACGGATAAACAGGCTATCTGCCGGAATGGGGATCGAGATTCTCGCCAAGCTCGAGACGTTCAACCCGATGGGGAGCGTGAAGGATCGGATCGCATGGGCGATGGTGCAAGACGCCGAGGAACGAGGTCTCCTTGGCCCTGGTGGTGTTGTGGTCGAAGCGACGTCGGGGAACACCGGCATCGGCTTGGCACTGGTATGCGCGGTGCGTGGCTACCGGCTGATAATCACGATGCCGGATACGATGAGCAAAGAACGCCGCCGCATTCTCAAGGCGCTCGGAGCCGAGGTCTCTCTTACTCCGGGAGAACTGGGGATGAAGGGGGCGTTGGCCGAGGCAAAGCGGATTGTTGCCGAGACGCCAGGCGCGTTCATGCCCGCACAGTTTGACAACCCGGCGAATCCTCGCGTGCATGAACAGACGACGGCGCGTGAGATCTGGGACGACACAAATGGTGGAATCGATATTCTCGTTGCCGGAATCGGCACCGGCGGGACGATCACGGGAATCGCCACCTTCCTCAAGGCCTGCAAAGAGAACGCCAGAATCGTGGGGGTCGAACCGGCGGCGTCAGCGGTACTCACCACCGGAGTCGCAGGAAAACACGGGATCCAAGGCATAGGTGCCGGGTTTGTGCCGGCGGTGCTGCAGCGTGAGCTCCTTGATGAGGTAATCACGGTGACCGAGGAGGACGCGCGTGCGACGGCCCATAGACTGGCGCAACAGGAGGGAATATTCGCTGGTATCTCGTCTGGAGCTGCGATGTGGGCGGCGTTGGCGCTTGCCGGGCGTGCAGAGAACGATGGCAAGACAATTGTCGTCATTCTTCCTGACACCGGCGAACGGTATCTCTCTGCCGGTATGTGGGAGGTGGACGATGTTTCGATCGATACGTGAAGACATCGCCGCAGTCCTCGCCCGCGATCCAGCAGCCCGCAATCGACTCGAAGTCATCCTGTGCTACCCAGGGATGCACGCATTGTGGATCCATCGTATCAACCACTTCTTGTGGGCGCATCGCGCAAAGCTCCTTGCTCGTCTGTTATCGCACATCGCACGCCGGCGGACCGGCGTAGAGATTCATCCCGGCGCAAACATTGGCAGGCGGGTGGTGATCGATCACGGAATGGGCGTTGTCATCGGCGAGACCGCAACAATCGGTGACGATGTGCAGATGTACTCAGGGGTGGTGATCGGTTCCACATCTCGTCGTCACGCCAAGCGGCATCCGACGATCGAGAACAACGTCTTGATCGGTGCAAATGCCGTGTTACTTGGGCCGATCCGTGTCGGTGAGGGTGCCAAGATCGGGGCCGGCGCGGTAGTGCGGAGTAGTGTTGCCGCGCACACGGTGGTGCTGGCAGTCGGAGCGGATTCCCGCTCGCGTCAAGAAGATCGTGCTTCCCTGATCGGCGTTCCGGCGGCCGGAGGCGTTCGGTAGCTGTCGCGAATTGACGGTCGGCGGCCGGTCGCATAGGATTGCGCGTAACCAACCGGCAGGGCGGTGTTCCGCCCATGTGGCTGTTTCCTTGACTTCATAAGGGGGTGCATCGATGAATGGAATCCCGATGCGGGCGTATGGCTATCGCTGGGTAATGCTGGTGGTATTTATGCTGGTAGTGGCCGTCAACCAGCTTTTGTGGATTTCATTTGCGCCGATCACCGGTACTGCAGCGTCATTCTATGGCGTTTCCGATCTAGCAATCGGCCTGCTGTCGATGATCTTCATGATCGTGTTCATCGTCGCCTCCGTCCCGGCATCCTGGGTGATCGATACCTACGGGATCCGTGTCGGCGTTGGGATCGGTGCCATTCTTACCGGTGCCTTTGGCCTTCTCCGCGGTGCCTTCGCTGCCGACTACACCGGCGTTCTCATCGCGCAGATCGGGATCGCCGTCGGCCAACCATTCGTGCTGAATGCCGTCGCCAAGATCGCCGGCCGCTGGTTTCCGATCCACGAACGAGCAACGGCGGCTGGACTGGGGTCGCTCGCTATCTATGCCGGGATCTTTACCGGTCTTATCCTGACTCCTTTTATCGTCATCCGATTTGATATCTCAACGATGTTGTGGGCCTATGGCATCGGCGCTGCGCTTATCGCCGTCCTGTTTGTCGCGCTGGCACGCGAGCGTCCCCGGTCCCCCGTCGGCCCGGAAGAGCGCTCGCTTGTTCTCGACGGGCTGAAGCGTCTGTTCCGACAGCGCGAGTTCATCTTTCTCCTCATCCTGTTCTTCATCGGTCTCGGTATATTCAACGCCGTGACGACGTGGATCGAGGAGATTGTGCGTCCGCGCGGGTTCTCCATTGATCAGGCCGGTATCGTCGGCGGGTTGATGGTGTTAGGCGGTATCGTCGGCGCGATCGTGATCCCGCCAATCTCCGACCGGATTCGACGGCGAGTGCCATTCATCGTCCTTGCTCTCTTCGGCGCGATTCCCGGTCTTGTCGGGGTGACGTTCGCCGGCAGCTATCCGCTTCTGCTTGCGTCGGCGTTTGTTCTCGGTGCCTTCCTTCTCAGCTCCGGGCCACTCGGGTTTCAATACGCGGCCGAGATCACGTACCCAGTACCGGAGGGGACATCTAACGGTCTCCTTCTTCTCGCCGGGCAGATCTCGGGGATTGCGTTCATCATCGGCATGGATGCCCTGAAGTCAT
>CAZBSW010000275.1:0-3065 GCA_964494835.1 uncultured Thermotogae bacterium | reverse complement strand
GTCCCATCCTCATCGTAGGAATCGGTACCATCGAATGTCGCAGCCTCATCCTTGGGAATGTACAGGGATGACGGCGACACTGTGAATTGCGGATGCGGCGCGTGGTTCAACGCCTCCACATTATGAGTAGTCTTGCCCACTGCCCCGTCGATATCGGTGACGGTGAGTTTAACGGTGTATACCCCTTTGGTATAGAACGTGTGCTCGATAGTCTCGCCACTGCCGGTGGTGCCGTCGTCGAAGTCCCACTGGTAGGAGACGATCGCTCCGTTTGGGCTGTGGGATGCCCCGGCGTCGAACTGAACGGTCAGCGGTGGATAGCCGGCCTGTGGATCGCTTGTGAATTCGGGATGCAGCCCGCTCGTGAACAAACACCCGCCGATGGACGTAAGCGAGATGGTGAGCGCGACTGCGGTAAGAAGGCGTATTCTTAACATCTTGTTGTTGATCATTCTGGTTGTTGCTCCTTGCCCTGTCAGTTTGTCTTGAGGGGTGTGACGTCCACTGCCTCGGCAGGCGCCATCACGAGCCCGAATCGTCGTTCTCTTTATCTTTGTCCTTCCCCTCTTCCTTAAGTGCTTCTCGAATCGCCTCCAGACGCTCCGCCACACGGGCATATACCGTGCCTTCGGGGAAAGAGCCGTCCTGTTGCGGCGCTCCGGCAGGGACGCCGGTTAGGATCTCAATTCCTTGTTCTACGGTATCTACCGGGTAGATGTGAAACTTGCCCGCATCGACCGCGTCGACGACTTCCTCGGACAGCATGAGATTATCCCTGTTTTGCAATGGGATTAGCACTCCCTGCTCTCCAGTCAATCCCTTGGCCTGACATACCTTGAAGAAACCCTCGATCTTCTCGTTCACGCCTCCGATTGGCTGGATCTCTCCCTTCTGATTCACCGAACCGGTGACCGCAACCCCCTGCTTTACCGGCAGTGAAGCGAGGCCGGAGAGGATGGCGTATAGCTCCGTGCTCGACGCGCTGTCTCCGTCGATCATCGAGTAACTCTGCTCAAAGGTGAGGCTTGCTGACAAGCTGAGCGGCTTTTTATCTGCGAATCGCTCCCCGAGGAACCCCTTAAGAATCATGATTCCTTTTGTGTGCGTGTGTCCGCCCAGTTCGGCCTCGCGCTCGATGTCGACGATTCCGTCCTTGCCGGTGTGAGTGGTAGCGGTGATCCGCGATGGTCTTCCGAACATGTAGTCCCCCAACTGAAGGACGGCGAGGCCGTTCACCTGCCCCACCTTCTCCCCTTCGGTGTCGACGAGGATCAGCCCGCGGGCGATCATTTCGCGGATCTTCTCTTCGAGTCGGTTGAGACGATCGTCGTGTTTTCGCAGCGCTTGACGAACATGGTCACCGGTTACGCATTCAGATCCTTCTTCGCGTGCCCAGTACGACGCCTCCTTAATGATCGACGTCAGATTTCCGAAGCGGCAGGAAAGCTTCTTCTGATCGCCGGCCAATTCCGAGGAATACTCTACGATCTTGGCGGCACCGCTTGCGTCGAACGGCAACAGAGCCGGCTCCTCTTGGCAACGCGCCTGCAGGAAACGGGCGATCTCTTGCTCGTGCTCCTGCGTGCGGTCCATCTCGGTGGAAAAGTCGCTCTTCACCGAAAAGAGCTTGGGAAAGTCCTCATCGTAAAAATGCAGAAGTTCGTAGATTTGGGGACTGCCGATGATGATTACCTTCATTCGCAGCGGAACTGGCTCCGGCTTCAACCCTTCACTGGTTGCGTAACCGAGCATCTGTAACGGATCCTCGATTCGTATCTCTCGCCTCTTGATCGCAATCTTCAACGCCTCCCAGCTTAGACCGACGCGGAAGAGATTGTTTGCGTTCAGTACGAGATAGCCGCCGTTAGCGCGATGTAATGATCCTGGTTTGATCATACCGAAGTCGGTGATCGCTACCCCCATTTGCACACGGCGTTCGATGGAACCGAACAGGTTCGTGTACGTAGCGTTCTGCTCCACGATTACGGGGGCACCTGTTGTCTTGGAGTTATCGACGAGAACGTTCACGTAATAGCGTTTGAACGGGTCTGCTTGTGGAATCGGAAACGGAAGCGGCCCTTGCATGGCGCCGTTCTTGCCACCGTCCTTGAACTGACCGAGGTGCTGTATGATATCTCCCTTGACGTCCTTCAGAAATCTGACAACCCGTTCAAGCTCGCCGTAACGCTTCTCCAACTGGCGAAAATGTGGCTCGATGGTGAATAAAACCGCCTCCTTTGCCAGTTTCTTTATCTCTTCCTCTCGCTCCTCCTCCACCCGCGCCATCTCTTGTAAGTTGTCCTGGATAATCGACTGGACCTGGCTCTGTTTCTCACGGATGGTGGTCCGCTCTTCCTCTGACAGAGCGGTGTATTCTTCCTGACTGAGCGGCTCACCGTTCTTCTGCAATGGCAGAGTATTGATCCCGATGGGTGTCCGTTGAATGGCGAACCCCAGTTCGCGCGCCTCTTTTTCCATAGTATCGGATAATTCGGATCGCTTCTCGGTGAACCGTTCCGTGATCCGCTTGCTCCGCGCCTTGAACTCGTCAGAGTCGAAGACTTTGGGGATATCACGTTTTAATCGGGTGATCAGGTGATCCATATCGTCTCGCAGTTGCACACCCATCCCCGCCGTGAGCTCCAGGTAGTTCGGGTTGTACGGGTTGGCGAAGTTGTGGACGTAGCATAGATCGGGCGGAGGCGGCTCGTCTTTGCTGGCATGACTCAAGAAATACTCGACGGCCGACATTTTGCCGGTCCCTGATCCTCCGGCTACGTAGATGTTGTATCGATTCTTGCGGTCTTTTATTCCTAGGCCAAGGCGGAGCGCTTCGATGGCGCGTTCCTGCCCGATTATACGGTCAAGCGGATCTACCGCAGCGGTCGTCTCAAAGTCATAGATCGAGGGATCGCATATGAGACGTAGTTCTTCTGGTTTTAATTCTTTGACCATCTTGTCTGCCTCCGGATAGAATTCTAGCGCAGATGAAGAGAATAATACAGTGGGCAATACGTACGGCCACGGTCGTCACCTTTCTCCTGCTGATTTCGGCTTCTCCGGTT
>CAZBSW010000274.1:0-3135 GCA_964494835.1 uncultured Thermotogae bacterium | reverse complement strand
TATTGATCGGATCGGGGGCGTAGCCACGCGCTCTTCTGACAACACGTGGCCGATCATCCTCTACCAGGCAAACACTGTCATCACAGCGAACGTAAATGTTACGATTGTGCAACAGGAAAAAGTCGGCTATTCCCGCCAGCCGGCCGAGTGCTTCATCGTTTCCCTTGGTAAGCGGCTCGCCGCTCACGTTGCCGCTTGTCATCACAAGCGGTCTCTTCACAATATTGAGCAGAATATGATGCAGCGGCGTGTATGGAAGCATGACGCCAAGGTGATTCTGCCTCGGAGCGACGAGTGGGGTGACGTCCGAGCGATTGATACGCCAACGAAGAAGGACAATCGGCGCCGCCGGCGAGGCGAGAAGCTTCGCTTCGGCAGGTAAAACATGGCAGTGTTCATTGATCTGCTCGAGAGTTTCCATCATCACTGCCAATGGTTTCGACCGCCGATGCTTCCTTCTGCGAAGCAGGCCGACCGCGTCTTCGTTCGTCGCGTCGCAAACAAGGTGAAAGCCACCAAGTCCTTTCACGGCGAGGATTTTCCCCTCGCACAGCAGTTCACCCGCTTTCACCAGAGGGTCATCGCATTCCATCGAACTTCCGTCATGATCCGCAAGCCGCAGTGTTGGGCCACAGTCAAAACAAGCGTTGGGCTGTGCATGGAATCGCCTATTCAGAGGGTCATCATATTCATGCTGACAGCGCAAGCACATGTCGAACACGGCCATCGTTGTCTTTACCCGATCATACGGGATATCTTTGATAATCGTGAACCGGGGTCCACAGTTGGTGCAGTTGGTGAACGGATATCCCCACCTCCGGTCTGAGGGCGAGAAAATCTCACGGCGGCACGCATCGCATGTCGCAATATCTGGCGAGATCAGTTGGTATACGTTCTCTCGGCTGCGACTTTCGCGAATGGTAAACTCAGCATATCCTTCTACAGGAAGAAAGAGCGGTTCAATGTCATCGATGCGCGCCCGCGGCGGCGCCTGCGTACGGATGGCGGCGATAAAATCGGAGATCGTCTCTTCATCGCCCTCGACCTCGATCTCGACACTGCCTGAAGTGTTACATACCCAGCCGGTCAGTAGTCGTGCGCGCGCCAAGCGGTAGATAAATGGCCTGAATCCAACTCCCTGCACTATACCATGCACGCTTATCTTCGCCCGTTTGTTCATGAGCGTTGCATCACCTTTACAAACAGCCGCCTTGGCGCCGCAGGCGACTGTAATACTCTGTTGTTCTGACATTCCGCTTGCGTTAGGTTACCCGCCAGCAGCGGTTAAATCAACGAGTCTCCATATGTACTTTCATGAACGCCTTGACTCATGCCCAATCGTCCTCATACTCTCCCTTTTAAGGGGGGGGCATGCAATGGCAATCGAGCAGATCACAGAGGCATTGGTGACGGCGATCGGCCGCGGAGCGACTGTCCTTCCTTGTGATGTGGTCAATGCTCTCCGGGATGCCCACGCACACGAGGAAATCGATAGCGCCCGATCACAGCTTGAAACGATGCTTGAAAACGTCTCTCTTGCTGCAGAGAAACACCTACCCATCTGTCAAGACACGGGAATCATATCGTTCTTCATACGCGCGGGAGTCCAGAGTCCTTGGCTTATTCACATACGCGATGCGATAAAGCGTGCGATCCTGCGGGCGAGCGAGTCCGTTCCGCTTCGCCCAAACACGGTCGACCCATTCACCGGAAAGAATCCTGGCAGCAATTTGGGAGTGGGCATGCCGCTCATCGATTGGGAAATCGTCGATGGCGACGAGATCGAAATCGCGATCCTGCCCAAGGGCGGCGGGGGCGAGAACATGAGCACGCTAAAGATGCTGCACCCCAACGTTGGTTTGCAGGGGATAATTCGGACGGTTGTTGATCACGTCATCGCATGCGAAGGGGCGCCGTGTCCTCCGACGATTGTCGGCATCGGCATCGGCGGAGGAGCAGACACAGCACTTCGGCTTGCCAAACGCGCTCTGTTGCGCCGCGTGGGAACTCCCCATTCCGAAACACGTGTCGCCTCCCTGGAGCAACAACTACTCGCATTGATCAATGAAAGCGGAGTGGGGCCAATGGGGCTGGGGGGGAGGGCAACGTCACTCGCGGTTCATATTGAATATAGCTACCGCCATCCCGCATCCCTGCCGTTGGGAATCGTGATGCAGTGCTGGGCCGACCGCCGTGCCACGGTGTTGGTCACTAGTGCGGGAGAGGTGGAGGTAAAGCAATGACCGGGCGCGAGATCGCGCTTCCCATATCTGAAGAAGAGACACGCTTACTGCGGGTGGGAGAGACCATTTATCTCAGCGGTAGAGTGTTCACCGCTCGCGATGCCGCGCATTCGCTTCTACTGAGGCAGCACGCAAATAAAGAATCGATACCCTTTGACATGCAAGGATTTGCCCTCTATCACTGCGGGCCGGTGGTGAGTCGCGGTAACGCCGGCTGGGAGGTACTCTCTGCCGGCCCGACAACGAGCATGCGCATGGAAGAACTCGAAGATCGCTTCATCACAGCCTTTCACCCCCGGATTATCATCGGAAAGGGTGGAATGGGGCAGACAACCAAAGCAGCACTTGCTCGCGAAGGCGCGATCTACGCGCACTATACCGGCGGTGCCGGCGCCCTTGCCGCACAAGCGGTTCAGGCCGTGAATGGGGTATTCTTCTTACAGGAACTGGGAATGCCAGAGGCGGTGTGGATGCTGCAGGTACGTCATTTCGGACCGCTTCTGATCACGATGGATACCTTGGGTGAAGACCTGTATGCTGAGATCAAGCATGGTATCATGTCCAACGAAGCGCAAATCCAGGCGAAGATCGAGAGGGGAATGTGAGATGATAGAAGAAGAAAACAAGATGGAGGAGAAGGCTGATCTACCGTGCAAGATTGCGCCCACTTGGCACGCGCACTACCAGGGGAAGATCGAGATCGCGCTCAAATGTGCCGTCACCGGTATCGGCGACCTTGGTGTCTGGTACACGCCAGGGGTGGCAGAGCCATGCCGTGAGATCGCTGCCGATCGTGCAAAGGCTTTCTCATACACGAACAAAGCGAACTCTGTCGCTGTAGTCTCGGATGGATCGCGTGTATTAGGTCTGGGAAACATTGGTCCACTGGCGG
>CAZBSW010000273.1:0-3137 GCA_964494835.1 uncultured Thermotogae bacterium | reverse complement strand
AAATCGGACTGAGAATCGAGTCCCCTTGTTCGGCGGGCTCTCAACCTCGATCGTGCCGCCGTGGGCTTCGACGATCTGCTTGCAGATCGCGAGCCCCAGACCTTGTCCTCCGGTCTTTCGCGACCTCGCTCGATCCACACGATAGAAGCGGTCGAAGATGTGTGAGAGGTGTTCAGAGGCGATACCGATGCCCGTATCTGAGACGGCAAGCTCTGCACCGGCCTCGGCCGGTCTTACGGAGATGTGGATTGATCCTCCCTCCGGCGTGTGGCGGATTGCGTTGTCGATGAGATTCACCAACATGCGTCTGAGATCGGCCGAACGCCCTCTGATCGTTACGGCGTCCGGAGCCTGGATCTGCAAACGAACACGGCCTTCTTCGGCAAGCGGCGTCATCGCTGCGACGGTCTCTTGCGCCATCTCGGACAGATCAACCGGATCGAGCGACCGAGAGGGCTGGTCCGAGTCGCCACGCGCGAGCGTCAGTAATTGGTCGATCAGCCGTTTGAGCTTCCCCGCCTCCTCGGAGACCGTTGCAAGGGCATGCCGGTAGTCGGAGACCGACCGCTCGCGCCGGAGAGCGAGTGACACCTCCACCTCGATCACCGACAGCGGGGAGCGTAGCTCATGCGACGCGTCATCCGTGAACTGGCGCTGGCGTCGGAATGCGTCGGTGAGTCGTTCGAGCATTTCGTTCAATGTCCGTGCCAGTCGGCCCAACTCGTCGTGCGATGTCACCGGAACCCGCTTGCCGAGGTCGCTCTCCTCGATTTCACGCGCAGTCTCAATCATTCTGTCCACCGGCACGAGTGCGCGGCGTACAAGGAACAAGCCGCCGCCGGCTGACAAGAGAAGGGTGAGCGGCGCCGCGATAAGCAGGGTGCCTCGCAGCGCCGCCAGCGGCGAAGTGACGATATCCATCGGCCGTCCGATGATGAGCACGGTCGGAGAGATGGGTTGCTGCCGTTGCTCGCCAGCGGGCGGCGAAGGGAATCCTCCTTTGGCAGGGTGCGCAGCCTGCAGGAAGCCTGGCGGTCGAAGCAACGTCACGTAGAAACGAAACAGCCGATCGGCGTCAGCGACGGTGACAAAAACTTGTCTGCCCGCCACCGCGCCCTTGATCCACTGCTCGTCGATCAGGGATTCGATCGGCGAGGTGGCCACGACCGCATATCCGTCATCTGTGGGGGTATAGAAGGTGACGAGCTCTCCCAGAACCTCTCTGGAATTACCTTGCTCGACAATCCGCTCAATGTCTGGCGTTGCGGCCAATTGCTCCGATCGGTGCACGAGTCCCAAGTCTAGATTGCGTCGGAGCGCGTACGACAAATGCATATAGAGGCCGATGCTGAGAAGGGCGAGGAGAATGGCGAGAACGACAAGATACCAGCCGGTGAATCGAGCGCGGATACTGCGCAACCACTTCACGCCGACCTCCGCAGACGGTATCCGGAGCCGCGGATCGTCTCGATCAAGCTCTCTTCACCCTCGATATCGATCTTCGACCGGAGCCGTCGGATGTAGACATCAACTAGGTTCGAGAGCGAATCGAAGTCGTTGTCCCATGCGTGCTCCTCGATCATGCCGCGCGTAATGAGCGCACCGGCGTTTCGCATCATATACTCAAGTACGGCGTATTCCTTGGTGGTAAGAACGATTTCACGTCCACCGCGCAGAACCCGGCGGGTAATGGTATCGAGCGTAACATCGCCGACAACGAGCGTGGGAGACCGCGAGGAGGTGTGACGACGTGTGAGTGCGCGAACGCGTGCCACCAGTTCATCGAACGCAAACGGCTTGACGAGGTAATCATCGGCACCGGAATTGAGTCCGGCCACTCGATCGGGCACCGCGTCCTTGGCGGTCAGCATCAGAATCGGCACGTTGTTCTGCGCCTCGCGCAGCGATCGGCAGACCGATAGGCCATCTGCCTTGGGCATCATAACATCGAGGATGACGAGATCGTATTTGTTAATGCTTGCGAGATACTCACCCTCTTCACCGTTTCCGGCAGCATCGACGGCGTAACCGTCCTCGGTCAGTCCCCGCTTCACGACCGAACGAAGGCGCTCATCATCGTCTACGATCAGAATTCGCATCGGCATCTTCCCCCCAAGGATTATACGGTGGCAACATGAACCCCACATGAAAAAGGACTCTCAGTTTAGCATGACCAGTCGTGAATGGGTTTGAAGTAGTGGATATGTCCGAAACGATGGTCAGGCGCAGAATCCTGATAGCTAAGTCACACGCCATTATGGGATAGCACCTCGGGCATGCGAGCGCCCGGAGCGGGGGTTTGTCTGAACTGCGCTTTTGGCGATCGGTCCAGCTTGAGAATCCTGGCATGTGCCGTTGAGCCGGGCTAGACTGGTTTGGGAATCGTACGCTCCGTCAGAGAGCCGGTGCTCCGAACTTCCACTGGAGGTAAGTCATGCAAGGGGACTGCGAGATGACTAGCTCGGCCCTGGTTGGGCTACTCGGCAATCTGGAGGATGCAGGCATCGATGTGTGGCTGGATGGCGGCTGGGGTGTCGATGCGTTGGTCGGGAAGCAGAGCCGATCCCACAAGGATGTTGACATCATCGTGCGAGTCGTCGACGTGCCCCGCTTGGAGGCGACCCTCGCACCGCGCGGGTTCGCGAGGCAGCGTGGTTCGCCGCCTCACTCATTCGTCCTCGGGGATGGCCACGGTCTGGAGGTCGATATCCACGCTGTCGTCTTCGATTCCAACGGCAATGGGCTATACCGGATGGAGAACGGAGAGATCTGGATCTATCCGGCAGAGGGATTCGGTGGGCGGGGCGTCGTCGCCGGCGAGTCCGTGCGCTGCCTCTCACCGGACGTGCAGGTCCTCTGCCACGCGACCGGCTACGTGCCAACAGAGAAGGACGTCCGCGACATGGGACTGCTCGCGGCTAAGTACGGTGTCGCTCTACCGCCTCATTTAAGTGGTAAGTCGTGAATCGGCAAGCCGGTGTCTCCCGTCCTGGCCTAGGGAAACCTCTCATTCGCGATTTTGACTGGTCAGCAGGGAAGAATAAGTATGCGTAGCTTGGGTGGGCGCCAGGTGTGCTCGTGTCAGCAAATCGACGGACTCTGACCTCCGCTGGAATGTCCCGCGCTGCCGAAGAGAG
>CAZBSW010000272.1:0-3146 GCA_964494835.1 uncultured Thermotogae bacterium | reverse complement strand
GAACCCGACACACACATACCCGCGTGGCGGTACGTTCGACGTTACGCTGATCGCAACCGACGCCCGCGGCGTGACCGGGACCAAGACGAAGACGATCACCGTCGAACCGCCGCCGAACGAGGCACCGACCGCCGATTTCTCCTGGACTCCTAACGCTCCGGATACCGGTGAGGCAGTGACGTTTACGGCCACTGTTACGGATCCGGATCAGCCGGCAGGAACGGCCTTTGACTACGCATGGGACTTCGGCGACGGCACCACGAGCCAAACAGCGAGCCCGAGCCACGCGTTTGCCGAGAAGAAGTCGTACACGGTTACACTGACAGTTACTGATGACGCCGGTGACGATGTGACGGTTACTAAGACGCTCTCGGTGGGGAACGAGCCGCCGGTCGCCGACTTCAGCTTTACGCCGACGAGTCCGACGGTGGGGAATCCCGTGACGTTCGCCGATGAGTCCACCGATTCGGATGGCACCGTAAACGGATGGGCGTGGGACTTCGGAGATGAAGCGACGAGTACAGTACAGAACCCCACGCACATCTATACCACTGCCGGCACCTACACGGTGAGCCTGGTCGTCACCGACGACAAAGATACGGAGAGTGAAGCCGCCACGCAACAGATCACCGTGAGCGGTCCGGCGCAGACGGTGCTCTACAGCTTCCCCAACCCAGCCGCGACACAGGCTTCTATTGTCTACTATCTACCTACCGGCGCGACTAACCCGGTGCTCCGCATCTATGACATCACCGGCGCGCTCGTGCACGAACAAGCGCTCGATGTCGGAGCGTCGCCATACGTGTGGAACCTGCAATCGGATGCCGGCGACGACATGCCTAACGGTCTCTACTTGTGCGTGATCACGGCGCAGCAGAACGGCGCTGCGATCAAGTCAGCCATCTATAAGCTTCTGATCCAAAGATAAGGGAGGGAGAACAGTGAAGAAGCTATGCACATTGATGATTGCAGCCCTCCTGATGGGTGGGCTGGGAAGTGTTGCCGGGCTCGCTGCGACCGCGACGACGGTGCTCGACATCGACCCCGGGGTGCAGGTGATCGGCGTCGGAGGGGCGGGGACCGCCCTTGCCGATGGAGCGGAGACCGTCTACTACAATGCCGCCGGACTCTCCGACCTTTCCGGGGTGAGCCTCAGTTCGTACTATGCCTCGTATCTTGGGGTCGCAAGCTATACATCACTGGCGCTCACGTTCCGCAACTGGGGCTTGGGAATGCTGATGCTCAACAGTGGGGACATCACCGGGTACAATGGCGACGGCGACACTACCGGAACGCTCTCCTACAGCAACAACGCGCTCATATTCGCCTTTGGAGTAAACCCGAAAGATCTGGCGTTTCTTCCTCGGTTCCCGGTTGACTTCTCACTCGGCGGCAGGATCAAGTACCTGTCGGTGAAGGACGGCGATGCCAACGGCTCCGGATTTGCTTTCGACCTCGCCTATCGCATGACGTTCCCCAACATGCGCCTTGGGCCGATGGGGTTGAGTGACCTCGCCTTTGGCGCGACTGTGGCGAACCTGTTTGGCAGCATCAACTACGATACCCGCGGCGAAGCGATGGGGATGGACGTCCGTCTCGGCGGCTCGATGAAACTCGCCGATCTCATCCTCATCACTGGCGACCTCGATCTAGACGGGGAAATTCACGTCGGGGCAGCGTACAGCCCGATCCGGACGCTCGTCCTTCGTATGGGAATGATGACCCAATCCGGCGGGACGTCAATAACCCTGGGAATGGGTTTGAACATACAGGGATTTATCCTCGACTACGCCTACGTCACGCACCCCATGCTTTCAGGCACGCATCGGGTGTCGTTGTCGATCGACTTCTCCGGCCTCGACCTATCGTCATTCGGAGGCATCCTACGCCGCCTCCTCCCATAAAAGGGGACAGGCTGTTTTTTATGGGGTGATTGAGTGGTTTAACCGTGATAACCTCTCATGGTCACTCAGTCGGTCAATTCGTCCAGTCCTGCTCCAGTTTGTCGAGGGCATCCGCTGCAATGGCGTTTCTGACGTCTTCCATTAGGCACACGAGAAAGCGTAGGTTGTGAACAGTGGCAAGGCGATAGAACGAGAATTCGCCGGAGCGGCACAGGTGGTGCAGGTAAGCACGTGAGTGATTCTTGCAGGTGAAGCAATCGCATGTTTCATCGATCGGCCGAGGGTCTCGGTCAAAGCGGGCGTTGCGCAGGTTGATCCGGTGACGCGGCTCTCCTTTGAGGAATACGGTGCCGTTGCGGGCGATACGCGTTGCTGCAGCACAGTCGAATGTGTCGATCCCGCGGCGTACGCCAGCGAAGATGTCCTCGATTTCGCCGATCCCGAGTAGGTGGCGCGCCTTGCCTGCCGGGAGCAGGGGGATCGTCCAGTCTAAGACGTTGAGCATTTCCTGTTTCGACTTTCCGAGCGAGCCGCCGATGGCGAATCCGCCAAATGGCATCGTGCCGATTACGCGGGCACTCTCTTTTCTGAGGTCTTCGTACGCTCCCCCTTGTACGATCCCATAAAGGATCTGCTCGGGGTTCGGGTACGGGCCATCCGAGGCGAGTCTTGTGAGCGCATCCAGCGAACGTTCCGCCCAGCGATGGGTGCGTTCCATAGCGTTCTTGGTGTAAGCGTAATCGTGCATTGGTGACGTGCACTCGTCGAGGACGAGGATGATGTCCGCGCCGAGTTGACGCTCGAGTTCGATCACTCCCTCCGGCGAGAAGAAGTGCTCTGACCCATCGATAATCGACCGGAACGATGCTCCCTCTTCGGTGAGTCGCACGAGGGATTTTCCTTGCCGGTAGTGATTGCTTGTCGGGAGCGGATCTTCTCCGGGAAAGATCGAGGCTACCTTTCCCACTCCGTGTTCCTTGCCGGCGCCGAGGCTAAACACCTGGAAGCCTCCGGAATCAGTCATCGTCGGGCCGTCCCAGCCGGAGAACCTGTGCAGCCCTCCAAGTTCGGCGATTGTCTCCTCGCCCGGACGGAGGTGAAGGTGGTAGGAGTTGGAGATGACGATCTGCACGCCCACCTCTCGTAGGGCGGCCGGCGCGACCGCCTTCACCGTCGCCCTCGTGGCGACCGCCACAAACGCCGGGGTGGCGACCGTGCCATGTGCGGTCACGAGGCTCCCAT
>CAZBSW010000271.1:0-3162 GCA_964494835.1 uncultured Thermotogae bacterium | reverse complement strand
CCTCAAAGACGATGTATCTCATCTCTCTCTCCTTTTTGCGTCCGACGTATTTTACCCGCTTGCCTTGTACGTTTCCCACCCAGCAATGATTCGGCGGTCCTGTTCGACTTATACAAGTGGTTCTGTATAATGGGCGGTCAAGAAAGGAGCCTAGGCAATTGCACAACTTGATTATTGTTGAATCACCGACCAAGGCACGGACGATCGGCCAGTACTTGGGGAAGGAATACAAGGTCGTTTCCTCCCAGGGACATGTGCGCGATCTGCCGCGTAATGCCCTGGGAGTGGACATTGAAAACGGGTTCGCGCCAAAGTTCGAAACCAAGCGAAGCAAGCGTCTACAAGAACTCAGGCAGGCAGCGAAGAGCGCAAAGCGGATATACCTTGCCACCGACCACGACCGCGAGGGAGAAGCTATCGCCTATGATTTGTACACAATCCTCAAACGCATAGGCAAGGGAGACGACGCGTTCTCCCGTCCGATATTCAATGAGATCACGAAACCGGTAATCCTCAAGGCGCTTGCTTCACCGACCAAGATCAATATGGATCGAGTGGAGGCACAACGTACGCGTCGCATACTCGATCGCCTTGTCGGCTATCAAATCAGCCCCCTACTGTCACGGGCAATCGCCGGCAATCGCTTTGAGGGCCTATCCGCCGGTCGTGTGCAATCGGTCGCTCTGCGCTTTCTATGCGACCGCGAAGCAGAGATTGCCCGCTTCGTTCCTGAAGAGTATTGGGAACTTGAGATCAAACTTAGAAACGGTGAGTCGTTCATGGCGAACCTCACCAAACGCAACGGAAAGAAGCTCGTCATTCACAGCGACGATGAGGCGCAAGCGGTCATGGACGAACTACGCGCCGCATCCGAAATCATAGTCGAATCGCTCGCCGAAAAGGAGCGCCGCCGTCAGCCGCCGCCACCGTTCATCACCAGCTCACTGCAGCAAGCCGCATCATCTTCGCTTCATTTCACACCTAAGCGGACGATGAAGATCGCGCAAGAATTGTATGAAGGGGTGAGTTTGCCCGATGGAAACGCCGGGCTCATCACTTACATGCGTACCGACTCTCTGCGCATGTCCAGCGAGGCGGTGGCCGCCGCCCGCGAAATGATCGCACACACCCATGGCGACAAGTATCTGGAAGAAAAGGAACGTCATTTCAAGAACAAGAAGCGATCTCAAGACGCGCATGAGGCGATTCGGCCGACCGACCTCAAGCGTGCACCACAGGAGATCGCAAATCACCTCACCGCCGACCAGCTCAAGCTGTACAAGCTCATTTACAACCGCTTTCTGGCGACACAGATGACGTCCGCGGTTTATCTTCAACGCAAAGCCATCATCACCGCTGCATCATACACCCTTGAGGCGAGCGGAAACTCACTCACGTTCGATGGCTTTCTCAAGCTATTCCCCGAGCAGCGTGCACAAGAGAAGCCGTTCCCCGATGACCTCCGTGAAGGGATGCGCCTGTCGCTGGAAGATATCAACAGCAAGCAGAAATTCACCGAACCGCCACGCCGGTACAGCGAGGCCGGACTGGTTAACCTGTTAGAAAAAGAAGGGATCGGGCGACCGAGTACATACGCCTCCATCGTCTCTGTGATTCAAGACAGGGGGTATGTGGTGAAGGAGGGGGGAAGTCTGCAGCCAACACTTCTCGGACAGATCGTAATCGATTTCTTGAAGCGGAACTTCACTCAGACAGTGGAAACAGAGTTCACCGCGCACATGGAAGAAGACCTCGATCAAATCGAAGAGGGATCTCTGACGCGCACCGCGACCCTCGATGAATTCTACCGCCCGTTTTCCGAACAGATACAGGCGGTGGAGGCATCTATCGACAGAGGGGAACGCATGTTCCGCATCCTCACCGACGTCCCCTGTGACAAGTGCGGCGCGCCGATGGAGCTCCGCTATTGGAAAGGGTCGCATTTCCTCGGGTGTTCTCGTTACCCCGAATGCAAGAACACCAAGAGTCTTCCACCTCAGTTTCCCTACCGTTTCGAGGACGATAGGTTGATCCTGCGCGACGGCCTGGAAGAGATGGAGAAACAGGCACGCGCCCAGCAATCCCCCTGTCCAGAGTGTGGCGCGCCGATGGAACTCAAGACGGGGAGGTACGGACGCTACTACCGCTGCACCAATCCCGAATGCGGTAAGACGATGTCTGTCTCCACCGGCATTACCTGCCCAGCCTGCGGCGAGGGCGAGCTCGTAGAGAAATATTCCGCCAAGAGACGGCGCACGTTCTACAGCTGCGATCGATACCCAGACTGCCGGTTTGCCGTCAGTGGCAAACCGGTCAAGACCTGTCCGGCGTGTGAAAAAGGGGTGCTGCTGGAAAATAAGGAGAAACTCGTTTGCAGCAACAAAGACTGCCACTACTCCGAAGAAGCGGAACATCCTCCTTTCCTCGATGACCGGTGAGCGTCATAGATAGCTTCTCGCGCTACGCCTCGTCGGAAAGGAGCCTCAACCATTCCAATCGCCGCTTTAGGTCGGAGTCCTGCAACTTGGCAAGCGCCTCTTTTTGGATCTGACGAACACGCTCCCGGCTGATGCCAAATTCAACTCCCACTTCGTCGAGCGTACGCGGCTGGTAATCGTTCAGGCCGTAGCGCAGTTCAAGGATACGCTTCTCACGATCGGTGAGGCGCTCATTGAGCGCCTGCTCTAGCTCTTGCACGAGAAGATGCTCGAACGTCTCACGCTCCGGCGAATCCGCCGAACTATCCTCGATGAAATCTCCCAAGACCGAGCCGTCATCGTCATACCCGATCGGCATATCAAGCGAGGCCATGCTCTGAGCCGTCTTCTTCGCCTTGATGATGTTCTCTTCGGTCGTCTCAAGGTCATGGGCGAGATTCTCCGGCGAAGGCATATCCCCGGTCTCTTTCAGATGATCACGTTCTAGCTGATAGATCTTACGGATCAGCTCGTTGATGTGAGTGGGAACTCGAATCGTGCGTGATCGATTGGTGATCGCCCGCAGGATCGCCTGGCGGATCCACCATGTAGCGTAGGTGGAGAACTTGTACCCTTTGGTGTAATCGAACTTCTCGATCGCCTTCATCAGCCCCAGGTTCCCTTCCTGAATCAGATCAAGGAACGGAAGGCCGCAACCACGGTACTTCTTGGCAATGGACACGAC
>CAZBSW010000270.1:0-3168 GCA_964494835.1 uncultured Thermotogae bacterium | reverse complement strand
TTGCGGTACCGGCTGAGGAGTATGTTGACATCGTAAAGCGTCGGGCACTATGTGACGAGGGCAAGCTCGAGTTCTTCGGGGGAAAGGCGGAACTGATAAGCAAAGGTGTGTTCGACGACATCGACATCGCGATGATCCTCCATGCCATGCCTGGTGTCTCGGAGCGGAAGTTTGCAGTCGGTGGAACTTGCAACGGCTTTCTCGCCAAGGCGATTCGATTTCGTGGAGTGGCGTCTCACGCCGGTGCCCGACCTGAAGCCGGCGTCAATGCACTTAATGCAGCCGCGCTCGGAATCCTCGGCGTACACGCCCAACGTGAGACGTTCCGCGATGAGGACGCCGTTCGAGTACACTTCGTCGTCACCAAGGGCGGAGATCTCGTCAACATCATCCCCGACGACGTGACTATGGAGATGTTCGTCCGAGGCAGGACTCTCGAGAGCATCCTTGATGCAGCGAAGAAGGTGGATCGAGCATTGCGAGGCGGGGCGGCGATTATCGGTGCATCGGCCGAGATCGAGGATCTTCCCGGTTATCTCCCGCTGCTGCAGGACGAGGCACTGACAGATTGCTTCTTCGCCAACGCTGTGAAGCTCGTTGGCGGGGATGACGTGATTCGAGGTGGGCATATGGCCGCTTCCACCGACATGGGAGACGTCTCTCACTTGATTCCGGCAATCCATCCTTCAGGAGGTGGCTATTCCGGGATGGCGCACAGCGAGTCGTTCTCAATCGTCGACGAGGAGATGGCCTACGTCATCCCTGCTAAGGCACTGGCAATGACTATCATTGACCTGCTGTGCAACGACGCAGCTTTGGCTCAGAAGACGATCGATGAGTTCTCTCCAGCTTTGACGAAGGATGAGTATCTCGAGTATCTGCGGGGCGGCGAACTTGTGAAGAAGGACGAAAAGACATGACACGACCCACTGCAGCCGGCTACGAAAAGGCAACAGAGTGAAACCGCGCGCCAGGGAATGCTTGGCCCGTCCTCTTCTCCGATACAGCAAGGCGTCCCGCTCTTGCCGAGCATCTATTGCAGACCTACCCCAAAGTCCAACCAAGGAGGCCAGGACGAAATGAATACCATCGATTTGAGCTCCGTGAGAAACGAGATTATCGGCATTGATGCGGAGGTGACTCTCCTTGACGGCACAACGCGACGGTACATCAACTTCGATAACGCCTCGACAACTCCGTGTCTACGCCCCGTTCTCGATCGAGTCTCGCACTTCCTTCGTTGGTACGGGAGTGTCGGCCGAGGAGCGGGGTTCAAAAGCGAAGTCTCGACTCAGGCGATAGAAGAGGCCCGCAGGATTGTCGCATCATTCGTGGGCGCCGATCTCGAAGCCCACACCGTCCTGTTCACGAAGAACACGACCGAAGCGATCAACAAGCTGGCGCATCGCTTTCCATTCACGCCCAACAACGTGGTGCTCTGTTCCATGATGGAGCATCACTCCAATGATCTTCCGTGGCGTGCGGCGGCTCAGGTAGAGCGAGCGGCCATTGATCGAGAGGGGCGTATCGATCTCGATCACCTCAAGCAGCAACTGCAATCTCTGCAAGGGCAGGTCCGGCTCGTTGTGGTTACCGGTGGCTCGAACGTCACCGGGCACATCAATCCAATTCATGACATCGCTGCGCTGGCGCACGCAGCCGGAGCTCAGATCCTGGTCGACGCGGCGCAGCTGGCTGCACACCGCCCGATCGCCATGGGACCACCGGGAGGAGCACGCAGCATCGACTACCTTGCTTTTTGCGCGCACAAGATGTACGCACCATTTGGGGTCGGCGTTCTCGTCGGACTTAAGGAGGCGTTCTTGCAGGACAACCTCGATTGCGTCGGCGGCGGAACAGTGGATCTTGTCACAGCCGAAGATGTGCAGTGGTCGGGGTTGCCGAACAAGGAGGAGGCGGGGACCCCGAATGCCGTTGGCATAGTTGCTCTGGCCGAGGCGATTCGGTGTCTTCAGCAGATCGATCTCGAGCGAGTTGCCAAACACGAGGCTCGCCTGACCGCTCACCTTCTCCAAGGGCTTCGCAATATAGAAGGGATCAGAATCTACGGTGACGATGATCCAAACCTCGCGGCCGGGCGACTGGGGGTCGTGTCGATCGCCGTCGAAGGAGTGCCCCACCAGCTAGTGGCCGCAATCCTCGCTGCCGAGGGCGGGATTGGAGTGCGTACAGGTCTGTTCTGTGCCCACCCTTACGTGCTGGAGCTGCTCGACTGCGGGGAAGACGAGCTCGCCAGACTGAGACAAGATCTTGTTAGTGGAATTCGTGAACGTTTCCCAGGCCTCACGCGCGTGAGTTTGGGGCTCTACAATTCCGAGTGGGAGATCGACGTACTACTGAAGCTTCTTGGCAAGATAACAAGTAGGAGCTACGCAGGGCAATACGAGCAGGATTCGAGATCGGGTACCTTCTACGTTGCAGGTTGCACGATGCAAGCTGAGGATGTGTTCACAATCGGTGGATAGCTCTGAGGTCTGGCACCGATGTGCGTGGGTGACAGGTCGTAACCGCGCAGATCGGCTGGGGAATAAGAGGGGGTGAGAATGATGGCATGTACATGGAAACTGAGCAAGGGAAAGATCCTTGTAGTTGAGGACGCCAGCACCGCATCACTCATAATCGTCGCCCGTGATCTGAAGCACCGCAATGATAAGATCGCCGCGCTTGAGCGGATCCTGCGGAAGATGCGGGCACAAGCGTAAGAGCCACACTTCTCATGGACCGGCAATCGTAGGAGAAAGATACGCCTGCGGGCTCTTCTGACGAATCTTGTCACCAGTACATCGAGCGGACGCGCCAACAGCTCTACTCAACAACAGATAATCGCTGTTGATCCAGCCACTTGCAGAGCCCCTTCTCTCGAATCGCTCTTAAGTTCTTCAGAGACGACGCGTAGTGAATACCGTCGTGAAGCCCGCGAAGTTGATGGCAGCTCTCCATGTCGCTGCACTCGTGGCAACCGACCAATCCCCTGTCCCGAGCGCACGTCCTCACTTCGCATCCGATTGGGCTTCCGTCCGCCCGGCCGGTTCTGCATACTCCTGGGCATCGGAGTTCCGACATGAACGAAATCATCTCCAGAAGCTTGTGATAGTTCACCAGCTGTTCCGGGAACACTGCGTGGGCAATGGCGCCGAACTCACACTG
>CAZBSW010000269.1:0-3171 GCA_964494835.1 uncultured Thermotogae bacterium | reverse complement strand
GCCGTCTTATGAACACCGTGATGGTAATCAAGGCCATCGAGAACCCGATGAACTCGGCGCCGGTGTCTCCCAGCAACAGGCGGGCCCGTAGTCGGTTGAACGGAAGGAACGCGAGAAGTGCGCCGCCTGCGGCGGCGGCAAGCGCAGCGGATGCCGGTGCATCGGCAAGTGAACCAGCGATGGCAAGAGCGATCATACCGGGCGTGACTGCCCCAATGAGGAGTCCATCGAGGCCGTCGATTAGGTTGATCGCATTGAATAGGGTGATGATCCACACAAAAGAAGCTAGTCCTGCGATGAGCGGAAGGGTTGGAACCAACCGCGTGAATCCCATGGCCGCAAGGCCAGCGCCGACCGCCTGCCCGCCGAGTTTGTGCCAAGGAGAAAGATCGTAGCGGTCATCGATCAGTCCGACGATAATGGCGGTGAATACCCCCAGTGCGATGAACACTTCTACTGTTCGGGTGACCACCACACTGCCGGTGATTATTCCGATGATGACCGCGGGGCCGCCTATCGGGCGTCCATCGCCGCGTGCAAAGAGCGGCCAACGTTTGATCAGGCGCCAATGCCTGTCCTTGCTGGAGACATCAAAGATGACGGTGGCTCCGGCGACCGTAATGACGGCTGCAATACCAAATGCGAGCAGCAATGCTATGACATGCATGCAGGGAGTTTAGATGGGGAAGGCGTGCTGGGCAAGCAGATCTACCAGTGTAGGCCCATGCCGATCTTCCATTCGGAGAAACCGCTCGTATCGACCACCACTTTGCTGGAGACGGAGAACATCGAACCGAATTCGATCGTCATTCCCATGTCGCTCTGTCCCCAATCAAAGAGAAGGCCGGTGGAGGTCCCGAAGAACGTGTCGACCGAGAAGGTGAATACGCTTCCTCCAGCTGGTGTTTTCACCTCAAGCGAGATGATCTCCCAGTACTCCTGTGGATAGAAGAGATGGCAATCTTCTATGGCATCCGTCTTTAGCTCGACGATCGAGCCATATTCGGGCGTTGTGATCACGTAGTCGGTTGTGTTTAGGTTAGAGATGCTTCGGAACGTGGTTCCGGCGAACGATGCGCTGAATTTCACGCCGTAGATCTCAATTCCCGTTATCTGGCCACCGCTCCCCAGAAGGTCGGTGTACAGCTTGAGGCATCCATAGTCGCTCTCCAATGAAGGGGTGAACGTATGGCTTGCTGACTGCAGGGAGAAGACATAGTTCAGCGTCAGATTAAGAGGGATGCCAAACAAGTGGAGGAACGATAGTTCGATCTCCTGACTGGTGAAGCCGGTCTTCCCAAAAGTGGTGACCCCCATGAGGTCTACGCATCCGAACGCGCAGGCCTTCAATGTGATCTCCTCTCCCGAGAAACAGGGTAGCCCGGTATCGATCGTTGGGTCCGTCGTGTACGTCTTGGTGAGTATGGACGAACTCGTACTGGAAGAGGTCTGGGTAAAGCTAATACCGCTTAAGTCCGCTCCCATGAACGTCGCGCTTTCAATAGATACGGTTCCTGCAAGGAGTTCGCCGTATAGATCGAATACGTATCCGTAGTTCGGCCCTCCCGCCACCGCCGGGCCGATCATAGCGGAATAAAGCCTTATCACCAAAGGGTAGAAGTCGAACCTAGCCACGCCTTGTGCATACAGAAACGAGCCGGATTGGGGTTCAAAGAGTATCTGCCCTTCAAAGCCTATGAATGCAAGCGAAGCCGACATTCCAAACTCTTGCCACAACCACCCGTCGCGGATGAAATCGGACGTGCTCGATGCTTCCATGAATCCGATGCGCAGTCCAACATCCAATGTAGATGTGAACCCGGAGAATGGCATTGTCTGTTGCGGTGATATGCCGATCTCTGCCTGCCACGTCCCGGTGAACGGGCCTACAGCCAGACAGGTGGTAACCCCCAATAGCAAACACGAAAGGATGATTACTGCAATGCGGTAGCTCACGTTCTACTCCCTTTCTCTCTTGTCGCGCCCCAATCGTCTGGCATACGTCTCATGAAAGCTCCTATTGCTAGTACATTGAACGTATCTTCCATCGCGTGCATACTCCATGTTCCTCGACCGGAGGGAAAGGGAAATCGGTCACCCGTTGGGGTGACGTCGCGAATCGTTCCGGTTTACTAACGCCGGTGTCTGTGGTAGACTAATCCATCATGCGACGGTTCGTGTTGTTGGCACATGAGGCCCCGATATCACCTGACTTCACGCTGAACGATCTTCCTGGAAGCGCAGGAAGGCTGGATGTCATCTGTCGGGCGATCGGAGCGGCGTTCTTCCTCTCCCATGACCTGCGGCGTGATGTCGAGATGAGCTTGTTGTTGCAAGATCAGGTACAGATCAGGTTGATCGGTGAGAGGTTGCGACGACTCAATCCGGACGAGCGGTCGACCGCGGCGTTGATCAAACATGCGTTGGAGAAACTCGACGAGGAAGAAGTGCAAAGTACTCCCGGGATTTTCATCTCTCACCGCACCCTCCCCGAGGTATTGGACCGCATGTTCCAGATCGGCGCCCATCCCTATGTGCTTCATGAAGATGGAGGGCCGATCGATGAGGCGTGCATCTCCGCCGATCCTGTGTTCTTCCTCTCTGACCACGAAGACTTCTCAGATTCTGACGAGGAGGTGCTTGTCGATCTTCCTCGCGTTTCTCTGGGAAATACGGCGCTGCATACGAGTCAATGCATTACGATCGTTCATTATCTTCTCGACCGGATAGCGGACGATATACAGGCGGATCTCGTCCTTTGCCACAAGGTGTGGGGAGAGCCGAAGGCGCTTCTCATCAAGGGGCTACTTGAGGATTGTGACGTGCCGGTCAACCTTGTTACCCACGTCCCACCCTCGATTCTCCCATTCACGGTCAATGGCCTCAGCGAGGTACGTATCATGGTGCGATCGCGCGACCTCGAACGAGCCCGCGCGATCATCTCCGACTACTTCGAAGAGCCGGTCACTGAATAGTCCGCGCCTTCAGCGCCTCATTCGCAACTGTCACATCCGACGACCCGGACCGTTTTCTGTGTGGAATTGCTCGCTCCGTCATCGTCGATCACAGTCAAGGTGACCTTATACGTCTTGCCTTGGGAGCTGGCTGAGAGGTAGGCATGCTGAACCACGGGGCCACTGCCGGAGGTGCCGTCTCCGAACGCCCATTTCC
>CAZBSW010000268.1:0-3187 GCA_964494835.1 uncultured Thermotogae bacterium | reverse complement strand
TGGGCGCTGACCGGCGCCAAGGGACGAGATCCGAACATCGTTCTAAGCTTCGATCTCGATCCGGAAGTGCTCAAGCAGATGAATCTGGAGCTGCAGGCCCGCTATCGCGCGATCGAAGCCGCAGAGGTACGGTACGAAGAGACGAAGACTGCTGATGCGGACATTGTCATTGCCGCCTACGGCACGGTGGCACGCATTGCGAAGACTGTCGTCCGAATGGCGCGAGCAGAAGGAATCAAAGTCGGCCTCTTTCGTCCGATCACGCTGTGGCCGTTCCCCTACCGACCGCTCCAGACGCTCTCCGCGCGCGTTAACACGGTGCTTACCGTGGAGATGAGCGCCGGTCAGATGTTGGAAGACGTGCGCCTGGCCGTTTGTGAGCGTGCCGAAACGCCTTTCTATGGTGAGATGGGTGGTGTCGTTCCGACGCCGAAGGGAATCCTAAGCGAGGTGAAGAAGTATGCCGGTTAACGTGGAGAACATGACAAAGGTCTTCTCGAAACCGCAGAGCCTTACCGACGCGCGCTCCACCTATTGCCCAGGATGCCAGCATGGGATACTCACACGCATCATTGGCCAGACGATCGACGAGTTGGAGATCGCTGACAAGTCAGTGATCATCGCTCCGGTCGGGTGTTCTGTCTTTGCTTATCTATGGTACAAATGTGACGCGGTGCAGGTGGCACACGGCCGCGCCAGTGCAGTAGCCACTGGGATCAAACGTGCCAAGCCCCATCTTTTCGTCCTGTCCTATCAAGGCGACGGCGATTTCGCCAGCATCGGAACCGCGGAGTCGATCCACGCCGCCAATCGGGGGGAGAATATCACTGTTATCTTCGTAAACAACCAAGTGTATGGGATGACCGGCGGGGAGATGGCGCCGACTACACTCGTCGGGCAAAAGACCACGACCACGCCCACTGGCCGAGATGCCTCTCAGTTCGGCTATCCGATCCGGTTTTCCGAGATGATCGCCCAGCTCGATGCGCCGGTATATGTAACGCGCCAGGCGTTGTACGACACAAAACGAATCCTTGATGCAACCAAGGCGATCAAGAAGGCATTCACGAATCAGCTGGAAGGTAAGGGGTACTCACTGGTAGAGGTCCTCTCCAACTGCCCCACGAACTGGCACATGAAACCGATCGACACGAACAGGCATATTGCCGAAGTGGTGACTGATATCTTTCCCCTCGGCGATCTGGTGAACAGGGGATAAGAATGGAACAATCAGTGATCATCGCAGGATTTGGTGGACAGGGGGTGATCCTTGCGGGAAAGATTCTTGCGCAAGCAGCGATGGATCACGGCCTGGCGGTAACATGGCTTCCTTCCTACGGGCCGGAAATGAGGGGAGGGACTGCCAACTGCACCGTCGTGTTGTCCAGCGATGAAGTCGGCTCTCCGATTGTCGATGAACCGAATGCGCTCATTGCCATGAACCTCCCATCGCTTGTGAAGTTCGAGCCGATCATGGCCCAAGGCGGCACGATCATCGTGAACAGCTCTCTCATCGATCGCGGAGTCGAGCGGAAGGATATAAACGAGGTCTCCATCCGGCTGAACGATCTGACAGAGAAGGTGGGTGACCCAAGATCGATCAACATGATCGCTCTCGGTGCTTATGTCAAGGCAACGGCAAGCGTACCCTTGGCTGTGGTAACGGCGGCAATGGCGCGAATGCTCGAGAAGGGCGGCAAGAAGCGCTTCATTCCCATGAATGAACAGGCACTCAATGTGGGATATAACGCCGTCTAGCAAAGAACGTCGATTGGAACGACGTGAGATCTTTGAAGGAAAGGTCTTGCACCTGGTCGTAGACCGTGTTGAGCGCCCAGACGGTTCGATTGCTGTCCGGGAGCTTGTCCTTCATCCAAAGGCGGTGACAATCCTGCCAATCCTGTCGGATGGCAAGATCTTGCTTGTCGGCCAGTATCGTCATCCTGTCTCATCTTCACTATGGGAAGTCCCAGCCGGCAAGCTCAAACCCGGTGAGGAGCCGCTTGCCTGCGCCAAGCGGGAACTCCGCGAAGAGACGGGCTACACCGCCACTCGCTGGGAAGAATTAATGACTTTCTACACATCGCCGGGGTTTACCGATGAACAGATCACGCTCTTTCGCGCCCTCGATCTGACAAAGGTGGATAGACCGCGTCCAGGGGAGATTGACTCTCTTCGTATGGTTTCATCCGACGATATTGGGCGTCTGATCGAGAACGGCACGATCTGCGATGCCAAGACGATCCTGGCGATCCTCTCCTCGTATCTGCCCGCATATTAGAAGCGGCAGCGTATCATCGCGCCCCGCCTCTCCGCCTAGTCAGAGACGGAGAAACGCTGTATTCTAGATGACACAGGCGTGCCTCCCTGGAACCAGAACAGTGATAGGTAAGGAATCGGCTTAAGGAAAGGAGAGTAGCCGGATGAAGACGACGCTGGTCGGCTGTGATCTAGAGATCGATGTGCTACCTGACGCCGAGCAGTTCCGTGACGGAGTCCGCATCCTCCTGCTGGGGCGAGGAGAGTCTTCCTGTCATCAGCGGAGGCGTAGAATCAAGAAGGAACGACGGGTCTACGAGAAAGCCGACCTCTGCTCACAGGTAGTACGGTCTTAAAGGGCGGGCCAGTTCCGGAGGAGGACCGGAGGGACATCCGCATTGACTGTAGAAAAGTGCCATCTTGTGCAGCTTCCTAAGATCAGTGATCCGAGCGGGAACCTTACGTTCCTCGAAGCGGGAAGACACATCCCTTTTGAGATCAGACGGGTGTACTACTTGTATGATGTCCCAGAAGGAAAAACGAGAGGAGGGCACGCGCATAGAGCGCTTGAACAATTCATCATCGCAGTTGCAGGGAGTTTCACGCTTGTCCTGGATGACGGCCGCAAACGCGAGAGATTTCGTTTGAATCGAGCATACTGTGGGATCTACATTCCAAGCATGATGTGGCAGGAAATGGAGGATTTCTCGCCTGGATCAGTCTGTCTTGTTCTTGCATCCGAGCCATATGATGAGACCGATTATTGCAGGGATTATTCCGAGTTCATGCTGCTGTGCGAGGGGGCCAATTGTGAGAGTCCCCTTTCTTGACTTGAGGCCAATATACCAGGAAATCCAAACCGAGCTGGATGAGGCATATCGCCGTGTCATACGGAGCGGGCAATTCATCCTGGGGAGAGAAGTGGAGG
>CAZBSW010000267.1:0-3191 GCA_964494835.1 uncultured Thermotogae bacterium | reverse complement strand
GGTCAGGGTAATGAAGACCCACGTAACCGCCTTAGGATGCTTGAGCGAGGCGATCGTTGCATACGCGGTAAAGATACCCCATGCCACAAGTACGACAGCCACTCCCCCCGCCGGAACATCAGCGACAACAGGCACGCCGGCGAACTTCATGAAGAAGAATAGGGCGAGGCCCATCCAGAACGCCCCGTAGGAACTGAAACAAGTAGCGCCAAAAGTATCTCCCCGGCGTACGTCCCACATCCCGGCCATAAACTGGGCCAAGCCTCCGTAGAGCATCGCCACCGGCATGACAATCCCGATCGTCGTAGCATCGACCCACCCCGCATTGACGATATTGAGGATGAATGTTGAGAGGGCGAATCCTCCCAACCCTAACGCGCCGACATTCGCCAATGCGGGCTTGTTCACTTCGCTCATTGATACCCCCTACCCCTTGTATGAGACCATCTTCTTCAGATGATCAACGCTTTCTGGATTCTGCAGCGTGGTCAAGTCGCCTACAGGTTCGTTTCTGACCAACGCCTTCAGCACGCGCCTCATGATCTTGCCGGATCGGGTCTTCGGGACATCGGCGACAAAGATGATCTCATCCGGTCGCCCAGTCGGCCCTATGACCTTCGTCACGGTCGATAGCAGCTCTTTGCGGATTTCATCCGACCGCTCGATCCCCGCCTTGAGGAGGACAAACGCCACCGGCACCTCGCCCTTTAGATCATCCGGGCGGGAGACGACAGCTACCTCGCTCACCTTGTCGTTCTGCGCCAAAGCGCTCTCCACCTCGGCGGTGGCAAGGCGATGGCCTGCCACGTTCATTACGTCGTCGACACGACCGGTGATGCGGATGTTTCCCGTCTCGTCTTTGCGGGCGCCGTCGCTCGTGAAGTAGCGTTTGTCACCATATTCGGTGTAGTACTGCGCCTTGAACCGCTCCATGTCACCGTAGATGCCACGTGTCAGCGCGGGCGGGAACGGGCTGAAGATAGACAGATATCCACCCTCGCCCGCAGCGACCGGGGATCCCCCCGCATCGAGGATGTCACCGAGCACACCCGGGAACGGACGGCCGGCGATGGTCGGGATGAACGGACCGATACCCGGCAGGCTGTTCACCATGTTCGCGCCGGTCTCGGTCTGCCACCAGGTGTCCACAATCGGGCAGCGACCGCCACCGATCTTCTCGAAGTACCACAGCCAGGCATCGACGTTGATCGGCTCGCCAACGGTACCCAGAAGACGCAACGAGGAGAGATCGTACTTGGCCGGCCATTCGTCTCCCCACTTGAGGAACATGCGGATCGCAGTCGGAGCGGTATACAGCTGCGTAATCTTGTGTTTCTCGATGATCGCCCACATGCGGCCGTAGTCAGGCGCATCCGGCGATCCTTCGTACAGCACGCTTGTCACGCCGTTCATCAGTGGAGCATAGTTGATGTAAGTATGGCCGGTGATCCAACCGACGTCGGCTGTACACCAAAAGACATCTCCCTCATGCAGATCGAAGTTCCACTTGGCCGTGAGATACGACTGCACCGCATAGCCACCGGTGGTGTGCATGATCCCCTTCGGCTTCCCCGTAGTTCCGGATGTGTAGAGAAGGAACGCGAGATCTTCGGCATTCATCTCTTCCGCCGGACAATCCTCGGATGCGTCCTGCATCAGCTCGTGGTACCACATATCCCGGCCATCGGTCATCGGAGCGCTGCCGTCGAGCCGCTTCACAACGACGACTTTCTCCACCGGCGTCCCTTCGACTCCAGCGTCGGCATTCTTCTTGAGGTCGATCGCCTTTCGCCGACGGTAGTACCCGTCGGCGGTGATGACAACCTTCGCCCCGGCATCGACCATGCGGTCCCGCAGCGAATCGGGAGAAAACGCAGAGAACACTACGCTATGCGGAGCACCGATACGGGCACACGCCTGCATCGCAACGACCGCTTCGGGGATCATAGGAAGATAGATGCCAACGCGGTCTCCTTTCTTTACACCCAACCCCTTCAGCACATTGGCGAACTTGGAGACGAGGCGGTGTAGCTCGTTGTAAGTAAGCTTGATCGCCTGTTCTTGCACCGGCTCTGGCTCCCAGATAAGGGCGACGCGTTCCCCGTGTCCATCTTTGATGTGACGATCGAGAGAGTTGTAGGATAGGTTGATCTTCCCCCCCACGAACCACTTGTAGTTCTGCGGTGCAAACTCGTACGCACTATCCCATCGCTTGAACCAGTGCAGCTCTTCCGCGTGCTTGCTCCAAAAGGCGATAGGATCAGCTTTCGCCTCAGCGTAGATCGTTTCATCCGAAATCCACGCTTGCTTCTTCATGGCCTCGCTCGGCCAGAAGACGTTCTCCTGCTCGGGGTCTTTCTTGACCCACACTATCGGATCCGACACGATTTGGTCACACTCCTATAGGTTGATGATCTTGCGCAATACTAGCCAACCACCCGCCCCGGCGCAATGTCAGACGGGGATCAGACTGAGAATCGCTCCAATCACCGGCAAGAGATACAGGGTGCGATATTCCTTCCACCCATTCTCTACGCCGCTTACATACGCCTCCGTAGCGGGGAATGGCGTATCTCCCTCTTGCCAGCGTTCGACATTGCTCGGACCGGCATTGTACGCGCGCAACGCCATGGGAACATCCCCTGCAAACCGCTCGATAAGGTAGGAGAGATACCACGTTCCGAACCGCAGATTGATCTCTGTCATATAGAGATCCGCCACCTCGAATTGCTCCTCTCCAAGTTGAGCGGCGATCCATGCTCCGGTCGTCGGCATGATCTGCATCAAGCCAATCGCGCCTGCGGATGAGACAGCGTCCGGATTGAAGCGACTCTCCGCACGAATGACCGCCGCTACAAGGTACGGATCGACTTGATGGGCATCGCTCCAATATTCGATCGCGCTCCGATACGGGAAGGGGAAAGATAACTTCAGTCCACCGATTACTAAGATCACAACAAGCAGCACGAAGAGGAGTCCCTTGATCTTGTTGGCGTGCGATGCTTGTGGGTTCATCATCCTCTATAATACGTTACCGGGAGGAGAGAATGGAGAGAAACCGAGGGATCGCCCGATGAAGTCATTCGCGCGCCGCCTATGGGATACTTTCGTCAGCGGTCTGTTGGCGATACTGCCTGTGGGAGCAACATTCTACATCTTGTGGTTTGTGTACCACTTGATCGACGGCCTTG
>CAZBSW010000266.1:0-3295 GCA_964494835.1 uncultured Thermotogae bacterium | reverse complement strand
GGTTCCCAGAAGAGGACGACTCCTCGAACCTCTCGATCAGCAGCGATTCCTAATCGGTCCTTTGCTCCTATTCACGATGCACACGCACCGCGTTTTCTGTGGCTGCGACAATGGCCTCGAGCTGCGATTTCAGATCACTGGCAGCTGCCGGGAATCTCCCGTCAAGGGCCGCGGTGCCGATCGTATACCCGGCAGCACCAGCCCTGGCGACAGCTTTAATACGATCCGCGCTGTCGATGCTACCGGCAACGACGACGGGCACGGCCACCGCAGAGCACACAGCATCGATCATCCCTTCTATGTCTTGTTCAGTCCAACGATAGGCCAGAAGGTCGAGCCCTGTGACTCCATCCATTGCAGCGAGTTTGACGGCGCTCTCGACGATCTGCTCTTTGCTACCTTTCAAGACACTTGGGTGACCAACAATCGTTCCCGGGAACGGGTAGTAGCCGATACCGGCATCCTTGATGATAGGCACAACGACATGCGGACGCGTGCCCCCCATGAGGCGATCCACACCAATCTTCAGTGCAGCCCGAGCTGACGTCGCTTCGCTCTTTGCGTCAAGGCTTACGACTTCCAGGTATGCGGTTGCACCGGACTCGCGAATGCGTCCGGCAAGTTCCCGCAATTCCGAGAACGGCAATCCAATGTCCTTGAATCCAATATGCTTGAGGCCACATGCTATGGCAGTATCCAGATGCTCTGCAGCATCGGAGACCGTTTGGTCATTTCGGGTCAACATGAAGATGAAGTCGTACATTGCTTCTTGTCTCCTTGCTTATTCTCTCCTTTCTTTGTGCGACCAGCAATCATCCGTTGTGCGAACTGCACAGCGGCCAATAGACTATGAGGGTCCGCCAGTCCTGTGCCCGCGATATCAAAAGCAGTGCCATGGTCTGGACTGGTGCGGACAAAGGGCAGGCCGAGAGTGACGTTCACACCATCAAAGAGACCGAGGTACTTGATAGGGATGAGTCCCTGATCATGATACTGGGCAACAACCATGTCGAACTCACCCTTGCGTGCGTTGAAGAAGACGGTATCTCCCGGCCAGGGGCCAGAAGCGTTGATGCCCTCTTCTCGTGCGGCTTCTATGGCCGGAGCAATGATGTCTCTGTCTTCAGAGCCAAACATGCCGCCTTCCCCTGCATGAGGATTCAGTCCTGCAACCGCAATGCGGGGATTGTCGAATCCAAGGGCGACGCCGGCTTCATGGGCCATGCGGATGGCTTTCAGCTCCACATCTCGGGTGATCTTGCCCGGAACATCGCGCAACGAGATGTGAATCGTTGCAAGGACAACACGCAATTCATCGTTCGCAAGCATCATGCAAACGTCGGTGGCGCCGCTGCGCTCCGCCAGGATCTCCGTGTGCCCGGGATAGGGGATTCCAGCCAGTGCCATAGCCGCTTTGTTGATTGGCGCTGTGATAATCCCGTCGGCCGTGCCGATACTGCACAGCTCGATACCTCGTAAGACATAATCGTACGCTGCCTGCCCCGCTCTCTTGTGAAGCTTGCCAAACGGCAAGTCATCTACAGATGCCCCCTCTTGCAGCACCTCCATCGTGCCCGCTGAATACAGACACTCATCGACGGATGCCACACGCCTAATCCGCAGCCCACTACCAACGATCGCATTGGCATGTTCAAGGCGTCTTGAATCGCCGACAACAACACCCGTAAAGCTCGGAACGAGCTCAGCATTTCGTGTCAGCTCCGAGAACAGCTTGATCACGGTCTCCGGGCCAATGCCTGCGGGGTCCCCCATTGTAATGATGAGAGGTTTGTCAGAGATCATCTTGATTGATCCTCCCGTGCCACAGTCACGCTCAATCCGGACCTCTCCGATGCTGCACAGCTAGCCGCATGTAGTCACAGACCCGAACTAGGAGCTCGGCATCACCAAACCCACCGGCTTTCGTGATGATGATTCCTGTTGCGCCGTTGAGGGTTGCAATGGGAATCCCATCTCCATCATACCGATAACCGTGAAGCTATGAGCGCCCAGTCGCCGAGACACCTCAAGTGCTGTGGCTCCCCCGGTTATCACATAGCAGGCAGCGTGCAAACGTCTTGACAGACTAAGGACCGCCGCGCCAATCGCTTGACTCAGTGCTCTCCCGATTTCGCCCGAGCCTAAACTGGGTGTGCTTTCCAGGTGCCGGCTTCCATGTTTCTCCCCGTCGGGAACAGTGGTAACGGCGATGATCTCACTGGTGAGATCACTCTCAGATAAGGTGCCGATGGCTTCCTCCGCCGCACAGTACGGATCCTCCAATGCGCGTGCTGTATCGATCACCACAGCAGGTGTTCCTTTCCTTGATCGTAGCACGGATAGCTGCTCTCTGGATACGGGGTTTACACTACCTACGGCAACTATGATCGGGCCAGTATTCCTGACCGCCGGCACAGTCACTTGCTGTTGGTCGACTCGAAACCGATTCGCCAGAGCCATGAGAAGCCCGGGAGAACCCACCCAGACAACCAGTTCCGGCCTTTCGACCAGACTACACAGGCGGTCAAGATGCCCCTGTGTTGTGGCGTCGATTACCAACGCTGCCCTTTTCCGCCCGTCATCGAGCTCTCCGATTCGCGTTGACAGATTCGCCGTTATCGGCTCGCCGATCGATTCAACGAGGTCGAATGTGCCATGCTGCAGGATCTCGCAGATGTCTGATTGAGTGACAGGCCAAACAGGATCGTTTCGGAAGGCTGTCTCCGCCACTCTAACATTATCTACATATTGGCAGCCGCCAACGGTAGTTCGCCCTTCGGAGGGAAATGCCGGCGCGACGATGGCAACATAGCGATTAGACGCGGTGAGGGCCGCTTCTATCTCAAGTGACACATGCCCGCGTACAGTGGAATCCATCGTTTTGACGATAATGCTCCGATCACCAATAGCTGCTATCGCCGCCGCGATTCTGCTCCTCGCCGTACGCTCGCCTGTCACCCGCGTGTTAGCATCAATGGCCACACAAGGTACTCGCAGCAGTTCGGCAATCGACTCAATGTCCAGAGCCACACAGCTCTCAAGACCGATTTCGGCGAAGGCTCCGGCGCTCTCCAAGGCACTCGTCAGATCATCGGAGACAACGCCAATGCGATTCATGCAGCTGTCAATCCTCCTCATCAGATGTCTGCCATTATTGCTCACCTACTGCAGCAGTTCAATAACGGAGCAAGAGAACCTTCAAGATGCGGATAGATCCACAGACGCTGATCGTCCGGCGCATCAAGGTGATAGTTCCCTGGGAAGTGAATGGGGGATAGAACCACCACCTCTCGCA
>CAZBSW010000265.1:0-3304 GCA_964494835.1 uncultured Thermotogae bacterium | reverse complement strand
ACCTTGGCCATTCCAACGCGAAATCCCTTTAGACCCGCTTGATCGATAAGTTCACCCGCGAAGTAGCCAGGGGGGTTCTTGAATGTACAACCCGCAGATGGGAAGGCAAGCGGCTGCGTAGCCCGCCGGCGGGCAAGCAGACGATCGTAATCGTGTTCTCTGCCGTCGAGCCGCAAGCAGGCTTCTACAATGGGCATGCGGGATCTGAGAAAGTCGCTCGACCGGTAGGTAAACTTGCACCGCTTGCTCTCCATGGTTATGACCTTACCCTCGGAGTCAATGACATCTACGTTCTCTACGATTTCACCGATCGTCTCTTCCGGGATTCCGGCGTTCAGAGCCAGCGCGCCTCCGAGTGTCCCCGGTATCCCTACGAGAAAATCGAGGCCATGTGACCTGTGTGCATGTGCAGCGACGATGAGCGAGTAGAGAGGTGCGCCTGCTTCGGCGTTCATCCGGGTGCCGCTGATCTTGTGTGCTACGAGGTTGGCTGTAGAAATGACCACGCCGGCGTAGCCCTGGTCGGAGAACAAGACGTTCGATCCTTTACCCAGGATGTAATAGTTGTTCTCTTTGGTTCGGCAAAGGTCGATTGCTTCGCGCATCACATCGATCGACGCCGGACAAAAGAAGGTCGCCGGCCCCCCGACCTGGATGGTTGTGTGATGGGCAAGAGGTTCGTCCATCAGTATTCTGCCGGGAAGGGTCTTCAGATAGTCAACGATGCCCGGGGTTTCTAAGCGGGGCAGGGGCTTCCCTCCTTCAGGAAGCGTGATAGGGTATCGGTTACCATCCAGATGTCGCCTGCGCCGAAGCTGATGATGAAGTCACCCGGTTCGATGTACTGTTTGAGGAAGGCGAGGGTCTCCTCTTTGTCATGGAACAATAGAGGATAATTCCCCGTTGTTTGTAGGATGGAATCGACGATCACCTGTGAGCTGATGCCGGGAATCGGCTGCTCGTACGCCGGATAGATAGGAGTGACGATCACTGTGTCCGCCATGCGGAATGCGGTGCCGAACTCATCGCCGATCGAACGCGTGCGCGTATATCGATGCGGTTGGAACACAGCGACGATCCGGCGTTGGTTCCAGCCGCTACGGATCGCTTGCAGCGTTGCCTCGATCTCTTCCGGTAGGTGTGCGTAGTCGTCGACTACCGTCACCCCGTTCTCTTCCAGGAGCTGAAATCGCCGTTGCGGCAGCTGGAACCCGGCGAGGACAGCGGCCGCCTCTTCGAGAGAGGCCCCCGCCAACATGGCAGCGCCGATTGCGCACAAGGCGTTTCTCACGTTGTGATCGCCGGGGGCGGGGAGAGAAACGCGCGTTATCCTTCTTCCCAAATATATAAGGTCGAATGTGGTGTGGAAGTGATGGTGGGAGATGGCGGTGGCGCGCAGCATAGCCTCGGGGTGGGTCCCGACAGTAAGAGAGGATGGGATGTCACGTGCGAGCGCCCGCACATTTACGTCATCGATCGCCAGAACGCATTCTTTCGCCTGGAGAACGAATCGCTTGAAAATGCCCGTGATTGTGGCCAAGTCGTGATATGTCTCCAGGTGATCCCGCCCGATGTTGTTGAGAACAGCGATCGTCGGATGCACTGCGAGCAGCAGACCGTCGCTCTCATCGATCTCGGTGACGAATAGGTTTCCTCTTCCAAGATGTGAGTTTCCTCCCAAACCGGGACAGTGTGCACCGATGAGATAGCTCGGGTCCTGCCCCGTCTCGCGCAGGATGGTGGCGGTCATCGCGGTCGTAGTCGTCTTCCCGTGCGTCCCCGCTATCCCGATACTCGAGTAGCCGTTCAATATGGAGGCAAGCGCGTGCAGGCGTCGCACGATCGGAAGCTTCCGTTCCATCGCCGCTTGCACCTCGACGTTCTTCTCATCGATCGCCGATGAGACGATCACCTCGTCGACCCCGTCATCGAGCAGGTCCGGGTCGTGTCCTACGTGGATGGTGGCACCGGCGTGGCGTAGGCGTTCGGTCTCCTCGTTTTCACGCAGATCCGAGCCGGAGATGCTGCTTCCGCTGGCGAGCATCACCGAAGCAAGTCCGCTCATCCCTGCTCCCGCGATTCCGACGAAGTGATAACGCTTTCCCGCATCGATCATGGTCGCGCTCCCTCGACAAGGGTCATGATCTCGCCCAACATCGAGGCAGCCGCATGTCTGCTTCCCATGCGCATGGAATTTCGTGCCATCAGGTTGAGCCCCTCTTCATCTCTCACCATCTGTTCAATCAATCGTGTCAATCTTCTGTCTAGGATATCATCCTCTTCCATAAGCGCGCAAGCCCGTCCGTCGTTTAACACGCGTGCGTTCTCCCACTGATGGCCACCGGCTGCACCGCCCCATGGGATGAGGACGGCGGGTTTGCCGCATGACGTAATCTCGGCCAGAGTGGTGGCACCGGCGCGAGAGACGATCAGGTCTGCGATAGCAAACGCCTCCCCCATCTGATCGATGTAACGGTGCACGACAATGTTCTTCACACCTGCTGCTGCAAATTCCCGTGTAATAACAGTCTCTTCTACACTGTCGCCGGTCACAAGCAGCACCTGCAGCCCCTCATTGCGGGCGATCTCTGATTTCGCTTGTCTGATGGCATTGGTCAGTGCGGCCGATCCGTGCGACCCACCGAACACTAGCACGGTACGCTTGTGCGGAGAGAGACCGAACCTTTCGTAGGTAGCGGCCGTACGTTTGGCGAGAAGAAAATCCCTGCGGATCGGGTTCCCCGTGGTGACGACGTTTCGTGATGCCGGGAAGTAGCGCCTCGTCTGGGGATAGGATATAAGAACCTTGTCGGCGAAAAGCGCCAGTATTCTGTTGCTCAATCCCGCCACGGCATTCTGCTCGTGAATAACCGTTCTAATCGGGGAAATCCTGGCCAGTGCCGAAGCGAGGAGCACAGCGGGGAACGATGCATATCCGCCCATGCCGATCACTATGCGTGGACGAAAACGACAAAATACGATCAAGGTTTCCAAGAAAGCAAGAATAAGTAGGAGTATGGCGTACAAGTTCTGCAAGATATTTCCACGTTCGAGGCCGCGTACGTGGATGGGGAAGAAGCGGATCCACGGATACGAAGGGAGGATGCGAGCCTCGATTCCACGTTTCGTTCCCACATATGCAAGTTCACTCTCTTCTTCACGGTGAGCGAATTCTTCCATCACCGCAAGCGCGGGATAGAAGTGCCCTCCCGTTCCTCCGCCAGCGATCAGTACACGCATCACTGTCCTCCTTGTTTCGAGATGTTGAGCAAGACGCCTACCATCGCCAGGGTGACGATGAGGG
>CAZBSW010000264.1:0-3319 GCA_964494835.1 uncultured Thermotogae bacterium | reverse complement strand
GGCCTAAGCGACGAGCTGTAATCGCCGCTTCGATCCCCGCAGCATTGAGACCTCCGTGCGAGAACACCAGGAGCGTGTCCGTCGCACGGAGGACATGACTTCTAAGGAAGATGTCGAGGTATCCCTCCTGACGCTCGAGCCAAAGTAATTCACGCGCCCCGCCACCTCCGATCACGTCAGTCCACATCAGCCGAGGATCCATCAGCGGGTGGAATCCGACGAAACTTCCATATCGAGGAAAGATGTCCATTACCGGGATCACAGAATGACCGCTTCCGAAAAGGTGGACCAGCCCGCCGGCCTCCATTGAATCGGCCATCAGGCGTGCCGCCTCATGAATGGCCACCTCCTGCGTCTTCTTGATGTCGTTGATCACGGATGTGATCGCCTTCAAGTACCGCTCTGCTGACATACATTCCTCCCTACCGTGCGGACTTCTGTCATCGGTGGAACACAAGCCGTGCTGCTCCGAGAACCCCAACGTCTGAAAGCTTAGAAGGGACGATTCGTACAGCTTCGGCCGCCGCCGGCTGTGCCCACGTACGAACCGCGTTCAATAGCGGCCCTTCGATGAAAGCCCATGCCGACGCGACTCCCCCTCCGACCACGACGAGTTCGGGATTTAGTGCGCTCACCAGGTTCGCAATCCCGATTCCGAGCTCTGCACCGATTTCTGTCAGAACCGATTGCGCAAGCAGATCTCCTTGGGTCGCCGCCTTACACACCATCGCGCCGGTGATCTTGTCAGGATTCTCATCGGCAAGTTCGAGGATAAGACTGGGTTTTCCCGCACGAATGGACTGGAGGGCTCTCGCGGCAATGGCCGGTCCGGAGGCATGTGCCTCCAGAGAACCCACACCGTGTTTCGGAGGCTGTGTCTCCCGCCGTGTGACGAGCCAACCGACGGCCCCAGCGACCTCCGTGTGCCCTCGACACAGCTGCCCGTTAATCAGAATCCCAGCCCCAATACCGGTTCCCACATGGAAGAAGACGACGTTACGCATTCCTTGAGCCTGCCCCATCCATGTCTCGCCTAGAATCGCGACATTCCGGTCGCTGTCGACGCGAACGGGAATCGCCAGTTCTGTCTCAAGTTCCTTGCGAAGCGGATAATCGGACCACCCCAGATTAGGCGCCCAAACCCGGTCTCGTGCGCGAACGTAACCCGGTACCCCAACGCCAATTCCAGAAATCCTGCCAAGCAGATCCGATTCCGGGCCGATGACGTCGCGAACAAGACGCACGATTTGGAGTGCCGGTGCTCGCCTTGTCGAAGTGTCCGTCGATGCTTCTCGCCGATTCAAGAGCTTCCCCTCAGTACTGATAAGGGCGGTTCGGATTCGCGTTCCACCTAAATCAACGCCGATTGCGGATTGCTCAGCCACATCTACCTCATACCCACAAGAGGCCCGCCCCCACTTCGGGCTAGGCGGATCGAAATTCGGTAGCGATCTCCGCGCAGAATGGATCTCACGAACTCCACCCGGCGTCCGTTTGCATCATCCGATCGTCTCTCCGCTTGAAGCCCGAGAGGCTTATCGGGGGCGATGCCAAGTTGCTTGGCCTGGGATCCTGAAAGAAGGACCGGGTAGTATACCTCGGTCGCCGACTCCACTATCACGCCGTACACTGTTTTGAGGACACCGTAGAGCGACGCGGTGAGATTCTGTTCCAACAGACCGGGGAACATGGAAGCGGGGAGATAGGCCGTCTGAACGGCCATCGGCTCGCCGTCTCCGAGGCGAAGGCGTTTGACCATGAAGACGGCGTTAGCGGGGTCGATGCATAGTGCTTCGGCGATTTGAGGTGAAGCCGGGATTTCCGCCGCTTTCAGGAGTCGAGAACCGGGGCTGAACCCCAGCCGCCGTACTTCCTCGGAGAAGCTGGTCAGCTGGATCGGCCCTTTATCGATCACGGGCTCAGAGACAAATGTACCTTTTCCACGCTTCCTCGTAAGGCGTCCTTCGATCACAAGCGAATTGAGAGCCTGCCTGACTGTCGTCTTGCTGACGTCATACTGGCGACAGAGGACGTCTTCGCTCGGAAGACGATCTCCCGGTTTCCAGTGGCCATCGACAATTGGTTGTCTGATCAGATCACGAAGCTGGTGGTACAGTGGGACCGAACTTCCCTCGTCTAGCCGACCCTCAATTCGGGGAGACATAGTAAAGTAATAATATCACATCTTTGTAAAGATGTCAATTATTCGACCGCAACAAATGCCAGCCCAACGGAAGAAATAGTGAGCCAATAAGTGCAAGGGTGGGACTAGGTAGCGTCAGAGAAGATCGGCGGACAGACTATGAACTAGGGCAAACCGGTTGAGAACGGGCTGTCCTTTGTCATAAACGGCCTGGCGGCGGTCCATGGTGAGTAGGCCGTACATACCAACCGGACTAAAATCCCTTCAGTGTTTTCCGTGCCTGTGCAAGTTGAGCTTTTACCGCTTTTGGAGAGGTCCCTCCTTTCGACGTTCGCTGCTCCACGGAACGATTCACGTTGAAAACTTCGTAGACGTCCTTGTCGAACTCGGGATGTACCGCTTGGTAGGCCGATAATGGGAGATCGTCGATCGATACACCGAGCTTCTCGGCGCTCAATACGATCTGCCCCACTGCACGGTGAGCTTCCCTGAATGGGACACCTTTTCGCACGAGGTCATCGGCGAGGTCCGTCGCCAGTAGACTCATATTTTGCGCGTTCACCATGGACACGGTGTTAACTTTCATCTTCTGGATCAAATCGGCAATGATCGGAAGCTCCAGATTCAAGGTGTCGATGACATCGAACAGGCCCTCCTTATCCTCTTGTAGATCCTTGTTGTAACCGGATGGAAGCCCCTTCAGAACTACAAGCAGGGCGGAAAGATGCCCGAGGACTCGGCCTGTCTTTCCGCGTATGAGTTCGAGTGCATCCGGGTTCCTTTTCTGCGGCATCAGGCTCGAGCCGGTGCAGTGGCTCTCGGGAAGTGTCACGAACGAAAAGGCCTCGGTGGACCAAAGGATGAGTGTCTCTGCCAACGAGCTCAGGTGTGTCTGCAACAGAGCGGCTGCAAAGAGGAATTCGCAGACGAAATCTCGATCCTCCACGGCATCGAGGCTGTTCTCCGAGGCCGAATTAAACCCAAGCGAAGCAGCCAAAGCATCCCGGTCCAGTTCGAGGGAGTTTCCAGCAAGGGCGCCGGAGCCGAGTGGGCATACGTTCGCCCTGCTTCCGGCCGCGACCAGCCGCTCACGGTCGCGTTCGAGCTTCCAGAAGAACGACATCAGCCAATGGCTGAACAGGATCGGCTGGGCCGGTTGAAGATGCGTGTACCCGG
>CAZBSW010000263.1:0-3375 GCA_964494835.1 uncultured Thermotogae bacterium | reverse complement strand
GTATAGGCCTTCAGCAGGAGCTCGCTTACTCGTTCAGCCGTAACATTGCCGGATCGGTGGCACACGAGCTCCGTGGGAAATCACAGGCGGATCTTTCGGTTTTGGCTGCGGGGGTGACGTTGGACGTCGGTTCAACTATGGATGTGGTCATCGCTGGGACGAGATTGGAGGTACTGATTGATTTGCGTGGAGAGGTCGATTCACTACCCGCGACTGCGATAAGAATGACGTTACAAGAGGCACTTGATAAGACAGAAATCGCGATCGCGGCAATCGAGATAGAAGGAGACAGCGTGACGATCGAGTCATTGAATGACTCGCTGAAGACGGTCGAGGATTGTCTCGATGACAACTTCATCGACCGCATCGGTGACGGTATGAAGATCCCCGCGGAAAACAAGGGCCGGCTCCTTGCCATTGCCAAGCCTCTCGAGCAGCGCTACGACTATCTTCAGTACATTGCAAACAAGGTCAGGCTATACGCCAGAAGCGAAAGCACCGACCAGCTCGCCGTGCTGCTGCAAAGGACCGTAGGCGATCTCGCTGCCGGCGCGACGGGCGCGTATCGTTACGACCTCGAGGAAATCCTTGCCGATGTGGAATGGTGGCGTGGTACGCTGATCAAGGAGGAAGAAGCTGATAGGATACGAGACAAGGCGGATGCGTTGCTGCGGAAGACCGGCGAGCTCGGGACAGAGAGAACGTGCGACATGGACCTGTCGGCCACCGTTATCGGCATCGACCTTACCGGCGAGCTCACGTGGCAAGCTGCCAACTCCCGTGCTCCTAGCAAGGACGTGTTCACCAGCGGTCTTGAGCTTAACGCAAAATTCGCCGGTGAGAACTGCGATGCTTCGATCTCTTACCAAAAAGAGCACCGTGACTATGCCGATCGGCTGGGAGATGATGGCGACAAGCGCAACCGCACTCTCGACCTTGCCCTCTATTGGGAGAACCGGCCCGAAGATCACTGTCTGGAGGATGGCAATCCTTGGGACTACGGTCCTTCGATCTGTGTTCCCTGGAAACTGGACGCGTCTCTCCAGATAAACAAGGATCGGTATCCGAACAAGATCGACAACGAGATTGCACCAAAAAACATCTCCTACGTGAGCACCGCGATTGCGGGCCTTACCGATCGGGTATTGGCTCTGGGACTCGCGGCATCGCTGGAAACACGCCTTTTGAATGACTTGATAAACACATCCGACGCCATTGCCTTGGACGATCGCAGCGAAGCAGTCGACGCACTGGAAGACTTCATCGACGATCTCCTCGACGCAAAATGGAAAGAGACAATCCCAACTGCGCAAGCACAGTCGCTGTGCGATGCAGCATCCGCCCTCCTTCCCCGCAAGACGATCAACCACATCGATCTCCCACTGTCGTTTGCATTTCCATTCCGAAACGGCGATGTGGAGCTAAAATCCGAATGGGACAGATACTCATGCCCGACCAATAGTGCGCTTTCGCATACGACCCACACGGGAGAAGCGAGCTATACAAAAGAAGAGGGCGAATACACTGTGGAGGCGTATCTAACGCGCGAAGTGCTCATGTATCCCAATGCTGGTAACAAGAACCGGCTTCGACACGAATGGCAAACCGAATGGGAATCTACGTTCGATAATTGCGCACTGACCGTAACCCTGTTTCACCAGGAGACCTCTTATCCCCATGCAAGAGGCAAGGACAAATCTTTATACAAGCTTGACTGGGATCTCGATCTTGTCCTTGCCAGCGTAGGAATTGCGCTCGGTTACAAGGACAAGGAAACGCATTACCTGGATGATGTGACTAAGCCGGTGGCACGCACAAAGACCATCGACCTCGATCTCTCCTGGGGAGTCGACAACGGCACCGTTTACGCCGAACTGATCAACAATCAGGAGACCACGCGCCTTCCTCCGGCCGATGAAACAATCGTCAACCAGACGAAGGACATCGAGCTTTCGTTGGAAATGGACATTTCCTCCGACCTGAAGGCCGATTTCTCTTGCGAGTGGAAAGCCGTGACCGACTACGAAGACGCATCAAAGAATAGCAACGACTGCACACTAGAACTCCAATTCACCCTTGACCTCTAACTAGAATGCGACTCTTTGCTGTTTGAAGTGTGTAACAAACTTTCTGCCTGTGCAAATGCTGGAACGCCGTTTTCTCGCCCCTTCGCTGCGCTCTCTAGAAGCCGCTAAGGTCTCGCAAAAGCGTGGAACTTTTCCATCACGAAGAGCACTTGGGAGGTGTAGTAGCCGGTACTGTTTACTACACCCCCCGAGGGGTAATGGGGAAGCGCTTGCCCCCTGCTCTTCAGATCGGTGGTATTGAGAATGCCGCTCGTACTCATTAGAGCCCGTGCGCAAGGCACTGCTTATGGATTGACTTCAACCATCCCGGGGGCAATCCCCCCCTGCGCACCTCAATTGCACAGCCAATTACTTAATTCGAAAGTCCCTCGAATCCCGATCTCCGTGTCCTTCGGTGCGCCAGGCCAAGCCTGGCCGATCTTGTGGACTGGGAGGTGTCCACCATGTGAATAGCCTGTTTGACATGTAGCCGCTCAAGCGTGGGTCGGAGTAATCCGGCTTGGCGAAGCCTTGAGTTGGCGAAGGTATGAGCCGTAGCGCAAGCGAACCCGATTCGGCCTCGTTACACCGAGTGAGAGCGGCCAACCTACCGAAGGTGGTGAAGCCTAGTGCTAACGGCGAAGCAACAGGCGTGAGCAGCCGTGAGGTTCTCCGGGGTGGTTGGGGGCGGCGCGTACCGAAAGATCGGTCGAGGAACCTGGGAGGCCCGACAGGTGAGGGAGAGATCCCACCATTCTTGTGGGAAGACATAACCCAAGAGTGATCCTGGTTGGGAGTCGGACAGGTCCATAGTAGTGAGGAAGCGGGGTAATGCCTGCGGAGCGAAGGGACCTGACTGGAAACATGTAGCTGTCGATACGAAAGGAGAGCCGCTTGAACGAAAGTTCCACTACGGGAAGACGGTTAGAGGAATCCCTGACCGCGGGATTGGGGAAGCGGATTCCATTGCCGGAGAAACTCTCTTTACTGAGACAGAAACTGAGTCAAAAGGCGAAGCAGGAGCCGAAGTTCCGGTTTTACGCGTTGTATGATCGGATCTATCGGTCTGACACACTGAGGGCAGCGTGGGGATTGGTGCGGAAGAACAAGGGAGCGCCGGGAGTGGACGGGGTGACGATACAATCGATCCTTGACCGCGAAGGTGGTCCGGAATGGTTTCTGAATGAGATTCAGGGATCGCTGCGCAGCAAGACCTACCGACCTCAGAGCGTACGTCGGGTGTACATTGCGAAAGCGAATGGGAAGGAGCGACCACTGGGTATTCCCACGATACGGGATCGGGTGGTGC
>CAZBSW010000262.1:0-3384 GCA_964494835.1 uncultured Thermotogae bacterium | reverse complement strand
GGGATCGATTCCTCTCGGTGGAGCGGCGATTCTCGTCGCCGCGATATGGACCTTAATCCTGTGGAGCGACGCTCTTACGGGTGTATTATCATTCCTGCTCGTTGTAGAGACGGGGCTGGCGGTAATCAACGTTCTGTATGGAGCATCCGTCTATGCGGGCGGAGCGGTGATTGTGCTCGCCCTGGTCTCTTGGGAACTTGCGCTGGCAATCGAACCGCTCGCGTCATTGCCCAAAGAGAAGGTGCGGCCACATGCATTCCGTCATGTCACGCAGATGGTCATCCTTGCCATGGGCGGGTATACGTTCCTTGTTATCCCGCTACAGGTCAGACTACGGCTGGGCTTCCGGGTCGCCCTTGGTCTCGGGCTCGCTGCGTTTCTGCTGTTTGCTCTGTTGTTGCGACCATTGGCACATCGGGGATCACAACCGAGAAAGAGGCCCCTCCTACCGATCATCAAAGGATGGGCTGCCCTGAAGGCGGCGTTGAAAGAAAAGGACGGGCAACCGTAATCAGGTTGCCCGTCGATGGCATCCTTATCTACTGTCCGATATCCAAGTCGCCACAGACAGAGGTTTTCACACGTGACTCTGTGTATCCGCTCACAATCCCTACCAGATGGGGAGAGCCACTCCCCCGTGAGGGGTATAAGCGGTATGCAAGCGTCCAGGAATCTCCGACTTCAATCGGGCTCATCCACAAGAACTTTAGATCCTGTCCTTCTTTCTTCCACGTTGTGTTGGCGGCATCGAGGACCTCCCACTGCCAGCCGATCGGCAACGTCTCTTCCAGTCCGACGGCGCGGACCTCCTCATAAGCGCCTATGGTGATTTGCACAAGTATTGAACCGCTCGCATCCGGTGTGACCTCGCGTACGGCAAACAACGGAAACTCACCAATGAGCATTCCCTTGCGGCAGGAAGCATAACGTCCGCCGCCTTCGTCCACCCTCAGAGCCACCGCCACGAAACCTTCCTCCGGAAACGCATGTTCAATGACCGGGTCGGACGTTGATACTTCATATGTTCCATCGCCATCGAAATCCCACTCGTATTTCACAGCATCGTAGGAAAGACAGGTCTGGCAGACAGTAAATGTAACATCTTCCCCGACAGCTGGGTTGTAGGTTGTCGGCGCGAAGTTCGCCGTACCGGCAAACGCGATCACTCCACCGACCGTCACCAGGACGAGGAGCATGGCAATTCCCTTCAGTCTGTTCTTCATTCCCCCCTCCTTAAAACCACCCAGAGCACGGACCGCCCCTAAGGGAGCGGTTCGTGCACCGAGGTATTGGTCAGCCAATAGGCGATCAAGTCCCGAATTTGATCGAGTGTGATCACGCCACCGCCTGTGCAGGGAACCGTGTCGCCGCTGAGCCACAGCGATACCGCGTACTGTATCTGATCGAACGATATTTGGTCGGGAAGACAGAGATCGATCTTCTCCTGATCGCTGTCCCAGCGTGAAATGACCACCTTGATTGGCAGCGTCGGAACGAGGGCTACCTTGTCCTCGCCAAACACCATTCGCGACAGCCGCGGAGACGAACTCCGAACGACTCCTTTCAGAGAGGCCTCAGTGGCATCCGAACAGGTAGCGGGGGCGGTCAGCGAATAGCTGATCACGCGAGTATCACCGTCCTTGAGTGTCTCCATGAACAACCAATCCGTCGTATCCGCACGGAACGTCGCACCGGCGTTATCGCCTGCAACAAACGTCCAGCCCGCTGGCACGTCTTCATGCAAGGTTAGCCCGTTCACCGTGGTATTAGCCGTTATCGTCAATGTCACCGTCGCCTTTCCTGAGGCGATTGTCTTATCACCGGGAAGGCAGGTGTCGATCGTCCGCACAGCGCTGACACTGGGAAGGACAGTCAGCGGCTTTTTCATGACTGCGCTTGCACCTTCATCGTCGGTAACCTTTAACACGACAGTCGTCTCGCCCGCATCGGCAAATACATGATCGATTTCGGACGAGGCGGTTTCTGCGTCGTATTGCCCATCGCCATCGAAGTCCCATGCGTAGGAAACGATATGTCCGTCGATGTCGTTCGAGCCGCTGGCGTCAAACGCAGTCGCAACACCGACCCGCGGTTCCTCCGGCGTCAACTTGAACATGGCCATCGGGCCGGTGTTCTTCACCCGAATTACCTGCGTGACCGGATCGGACGCATCACCATCATTATCGGTCACAACAAGCGTTACATTGTAGCTGCCACTGTGGGAGTAGCTATGCGTCGGATTCTGGTCGGCGCTATTGTCGCCATCGCCGAAATCCCATGCCCACGCAACAACTTGTCCGTCTGCGTCACTCGAACGATCGCTAAATGCAACCATGTCCGTCGTGCTCGGGAGCGCTGGGGCAAAATCGAATCCGGCAATCGGCGGAGCTGGCGGTGCGGGAGGTACTATCGCGGACAGAGTCACGGCCGGGATGTCGATCGCATCTTTTACCCCACGGAAATCGACGTAGGTAACCGTCGATCCCTGGTCCGTGCTCAACGTTCCTGCGCTGACTGCCTTTAGAGTTATCGTTGCTTTCCACTCTTCGCCAAGGGCAATCGAGTCGATCTGCCAGATGAGCGTCGTCGTCCGGTCAGGATTGGACACGATACGAGTGGCAGCAGGATTTGCGCTGACGTACTGAACAGTATTTGGCAGCGTCTTCTTGATTGTCACCGCCGCTCCAGCCGTCCTCACCGTAAGCAATCGGTCTATCTGCCCGACGACAGAGTCGGCGACACGTTTGAAGAACTGGCCGTTCGTTTCCTTAGCGAGTGTTTCCAACAGATTACTGTCGATAAGATTACCGATCCCGACAGGGATCACCTTTATCCCTGCTTCGTTGGCGATGTCGGCTTCACCTTGTGGGTCACGCCCGGAGTTGTTCTGCCCATCTGTCATCAAGATTTCCACCAGGATCGCATCAGGGCGTCCTCGCGCCAACAACTCCTGCCTCGCAAGCTGCAAGGCATCACCGAACGCTGACTTCCCGCCCGTCTCGAGATCGGCAACCGCGGTCTTTACCCTGACACGATTGCTGGTCAGCGGAACGGCGAGCTGTGCAGTGGTGGAGAACGTTACAACTCCGATGTGGTCCTGATCCGAGAATGTGTCCATCAGATCAAACGCAAACCGCTTGGCGGTATCGATCTGAGCGGTTGCCGAGACATCGATCACGAACACGCAGTCGATCGGGAAGCGTCCTTCCGGTCCGGATCCGGTCAGCGTTAGGTTGAGCGCGGCGGTATCTGGCGATCCAGTACCTGCAACGTAGATCTGCTGTGGACTTATCTGCTGCTCCACTTGAAGATTTGCTCCATCTGCAAATGCCGGGACACTAACAAGCAGGACGGCTAATAAAAGGACGGCGAGGGGTCCCCCCC
>CAZBSW010000261.1:0-3394 GCA_964494835.1 uncultured Thermotogae bacterium | reverse complement strand
GCCTGGGCGGGATCTTTCGTCCCGGGAAGGTTCACCAACACCCTATCGGTCCCCATCGGTTTGATCTCGGCATTAGTCATGCCGTACTGATCGACGCGGTTGTTGAGGATGGTGATGATCCGATTGAGCGTATCTTGTTTTTGGGCAGCGTCCATTCCCGTTACATCCTGCGCCTCGAGAACGAGCCTTACACCGCCCTGTAGATCGAGCCCGAGGCTCAATACATCTTTAACCGGCCAGAACGGATAGAGGAGGGCCAGCGAGCCGACGATAGCCAAGAGCACGGTTCCAAAACGCAGCCAGTCGTTACGCGTCATGTTGCTGTGTGCCATTACGAAAACGCCCTCCTTTGCGGTTACTTTGCGCGCTTGTCAACGATGCTGCTCTTAGCCATCCGTATCTTGCCGCCGTCCTCCAGAGTTAGCACGACCGAGGTATCGCCAATCGAGTCTATCTCCCCGTAGATTCCACCGGCGCTCACAACATTGTCACCTCGTTTCAGTCCCGATACAAGCTCGTTGTGCTTTGCCTGGCGCTTGCGCTGCGGTCTGATCAGCATGAAATAAAAGACCGCCGCAAACACAGCGAGTATAACAACGAGCGAGATTACAGAACTCCCCGCTGATGTGGTCGTCTCTTGCCCAAAAGCGGCGAACCCAGATAGCAGAGTAATCAATCCCGCGCCAAAAACGACCGTTCTTCCCATACCTTATCACTCCTTGCTACTCTTGACCGCGTACCAATGTCGGTATACCCCCGCAGCCAGGAAGACCACCCCGACAACCCCGAATACAGCGATCAACCTTATCTCTCCCGCGCCTTGCATCCCTCTTGCTAAAGCGATTACACGCTCCAAGACAACGAAAAGAGCGGCCCAGATTATACAATATAGTCCCGCCAAAAGCGACATCTGTCGCGCTATTCTCATCCATTGCCACGAGGCAACGATGTCGTAGAGTATGCTTGCCAGGGGGATCATCATCCAGACGGCCACCAGCGATATCCCTGGATTCTCGAGAATAGCAATGGCAAACAGAAGCAACAGATGGCCGGGAAAGAGGGGGAGAAGTCTGGCTACTGCCCGGCTTTCACGTGGCTCCCACCGTGACCGGAAGACAAGATATCCGATGAACAGAACCGTCTCAACAGCCACCCCGATTTGAAGAAACACCAGAAGGTGTCCAACGGTGAGCACGATCCCCAGCAAGACGAGAACGAGCGGATACGACCAGGTCGGGAGCGTCTGTCTGTTGTTCATGACTATATTCCCGGGAGGATGAAGTGAGCGATGAGAAAAAGAAAGGCAAAACCGAGCACATCGGTCACCGTCGGCATGAAGATCCCCGAACCGAGAGCGGGATCTTTCTTCATCGCCCGCAACCCGAGCGGTATCAGCACGCCGGCAGCTCCGGCCACCAGCATATTCAGGACCATTGCCAAACAGGCTACCACCCCCAACAATATCTCACCCTTCCACACGTAGGTGATGATCCCCACGGTGAGGCCGATGAAAACCCCGTTCACCACTCCAAGAAGAATCTCTTTCGTCAACAGCCGCCAGCCGTGGTTCCGTTCGATCTCACCGAGCGCCAGCCCGCGCGTGATGATCGTCACTGTCTGCATTCCGGCACTACCTCCCTGCCCCGCGATTACTCCCATGAGAACGGCAAGTGCGGCTACTTGAGCGATCGAAGCCTCGAACAGCCCTACTACCACCGCTGCCAGCAGGGCCGTCGCCAGACGGACGTACAGCCAAGGAAGGCGCATCCGCAGAGAGGAAGACATAGAAGTATCGACGCCCTCTTCCATCGGCACGCTCGCCATTCGATAGATATCTTCCGTCGCCTCTTCGCGCATTACGTCGATCACGTCGTCGATTGTGATTACGCCCAATAGTTTCTGCGTGTCGTCGACCACGGGGAGGGCAAAGAAATTGTACTTGTCGAACAGGTGTGCCACCTCTTCTGCGTCGGCGTCGACCGCAACTGATATGACGTCACTCTTCAGAAGCGTCGACAGCGGCGCTGTCGGGCGGGCGAGGGCCATGTCCCGTAGCGAGAAAACACCTTGCAGTCGTCCCTCCCCATCGACGGCATAGGCGTAGTAGATCGTCTCCGCCTCCTCCACACGCCGACGGAGAAAGTCAATCGCCTCTTGCACCGACATGTCAATCGGAAGAGCAACGACCTCCGGCGACATCAACCCGCCGGCCGTATCCGGCGCGTAGGAAAGAAGATCAGAGAGGACATCTGCATCCTCTTTGCTCAGTCGGGAGAGGAGCTCTGCTTTTACATTGTCCGGGATCTCTTCCAGAACATCGACCGCATCGTCGGGATCCATGCGGGACAGGATCTTTATCGCTTCATCACGATCGATTTCGGAAAGGAGTTCGGCCGAATCTTCCGGTTCCATCTCTCCCAGCGGTTCGGCCGCCGCCCTGCGCAGGAACAGGCGATGAAGAAGATCGGCCGCCTGCTCATCTGAAAGATGAGAAAGCACCTCGGCGACATCTGCCGGGTGCTTGAGCAGCAGGTCCCGCAGGATGACTTTCCTCTCCATGTCGCACCTCCTCTGGCAGGACACATTATACCGACCCTATCACCGCAAGGCAGCTCCCCACCCACGGACTACTCGCGCTTTGCAACTCACGGTCCTTTAGAGTCCGCCAAAGCGGGGGTATAATCATCTCGTAGTAATTTAGGGGGTGATGACAATGGGAGAAACAGGCACGTTTCGAGTAAAGAGCGGACTGGCGGAGATGCTGAAGGGCGGCGTGATCATGGATGTTACCACCGCCGAACAAGCACGGATCGCTGAGAAGGCCGGCGCTGTGGCTGTCATGGCCCTGGAGAGGGTCCCAGCCGACATCCGAGCCCAGGGTGGAGTGGCGCGCATGGCCGACCCGGGCAAGGTTAAGGAGATCCAGAATGCGGTCTCGATCCCTGTCATGGCCAAAGTACGGATTGGCCATTTCGCCGAAGCGCAGATCCTGGAATCACTGGAGGTTGACTACATCGACGAGTCGGAGGTCCTCACCCCCGCCGACCCACGCTATCACATCGACAAATGGGCGTTCACCGTTCCGTTCGTGTGCGGGGCGCGCGATCTCGGTGAGGCATGCCGCCGGATCGCCGAGGGCGCGGCGATGATCCGTACCAAGGGTGAACCGGGAACGGGGAATGTCATCGAGGCGGTCAAGCACATGCGCCTTATGAACGAGCAGATTCGTGCGGTGATCGCGGTTCCTGAAGAAGAACTGATGAAGACGGCGAAGGACATGGGTGCTCCGTACAACATACTACGGATGATCCGTGAATTGGGGCGCCTTCCTGTAGTGAACTTCGCCGCCGGCGGCATTGCCACCCCCGCCGATGCAGCGATGATGATGCAACTC
>CAZBSW010000260.1:0-3416 GCA_964494835.1 uncultured Thermotogae bacterium | reverse complement strand
TTTCTGACCTCGGCTCAGGTGGACGAAGTGGAACAGATTCTTACCGGTATGTGGCAGGGGACGTTGCCGCTGCAGCCGCCCCTACCGAGCAGAGCACCTGCTTCCGGTACCGGTGGCTGACGAAAAAGGTAGATCGAATTAGGAGGACGAATCATGAAAGTTGGAACGGCGATTAGAGTTGACCGGCGTCTGATAGCGTTACCGATATTCAGGAGTGCTCGACTGAAGGCTATCATCGACAGCATGCTCACCCGTATGGTGTTGCAGATCGCATGTAAGTATGCGGTATCCCTCATTCCGGCGTGAGCTTGGCGCGACGGTGATGAATATCACATACCACGGTCTGCTAGTAGCGGCTTCGCCGGGAGAAGAGTCGCATTTGTAGCACCAGGGATGACTATTGCGGCCATGACAGCATCACAAAAAGTCTGGCGCGCGTATACTGTGATAGGAGCATGGACATACGCATATTGGTAGTCGATGACGAAGAGTGGGTATGCGATCTTGTCGGCCGCTATCTGAGGCAGGCGGGCTACGCCGTAGCAACTGCGATGGATGGGGCGAAGGCGCTCGTCAAGTTTGAGAGCTTCCGCCCGGATCTCGTAATCCTCGACTGGATGCTCCCCGGAATCGACGGCCTCAAGGTGGCAGAGCAGATCCACGCTCGATCCTCCGTGCCGATTATCATGCTCACCGCACGTGCCGACGAGGTGGATCGCATCGCGGGATTGGACGCGGGGGTGGATGACTATGTCGTCAAGCCGTTCAGTGCCCGTGAACTGGAAGTGCGTGTACGAACGGTTTTGCGACGCGCGGGGGGTAGTGCGGCCAAACAGACACTGTTCGAACTTGGCGGCATCCGGTTGGACGTCACCCGTCACGAGGTCGAAGTCGCCGGCAAGCAAGTCGACCTCACGCCGATGGAGTTCGATCTGTTGGCGTTCCTGCTCGAGCACCCAGGGCACGTGTTTACTCGCCTCGAGCTGCTGGAAGCGGTGCGGGGAACGACGTACGAGAGTTTCGCTCGCACGATAGATTCGCATGTGAAACGTCTGCGCCAGAAGATCGAGCCCGATCCGGCGCACCCCCGTTATGTGCAAACCGTCTTCGGCATCGGATATAAACTGGCTGCGAGCGATGAACATCATTAATCGGTGGTCATTTCAGTCTAAGCTTGTCCTGTCCCTGTTCTTGGTTATCGTGCTCACTACCCTCCTTGGGTATTTTCTCATCCACGGGGCGATCAACCGCGCCTTCATCGATTTCGCCAGTCGCAATTTTCGCAACCAGGATGCAGTCTTCCAGCAGGTGTTCGCCAACTACTACAAGCAGAACGGGAGCTGGAGCGGTGTCGGTATGCTACTGGCGCGAAATCGCAGCCCAATGCCGCTCGTGCTTGCTGACGAGACTGGGATCGTTATAAGTTCGCCCGATCCGCGATTGATTGGGCAAGAGCTGTCGCACAAGGAGCTGGCGACCGGCTTGGCGATCGTGGTGGACGACGAGACGGTGGGGACGCTCTTGCGCCCCGAGATAGCGCGTTGGCGAGATCCACTGGAGAGGCGATTCCTCACCTCGGTCACTGTTTCTCTCTGGATCGCGGCAATCATTGTTGGTGTCGTCGGAATTGCGCTCAGTATCTTATTATTCCGCCAATTGACCGGTCCGCTCAAACGATTGGCCGTGGCGGCGGGGAAGATCGCGGAGGGAAAACTGACCAGCCGTGTGGAGGTGAAGAGCCAGGACGAACTCGGTCATCTTGCCGAGTCGTTCAACAACATGGCCGTGAGCCTGGAGAAGGGCGAGCGGGCAAAGCGCCAGATGATCGCCGATGTGTCACATGAACTGCGAACGCCGATCAGCGTTGTGCGCACGGGACTGGAGGCGATGCGCGACGGCCTGTTGGAAGCGACGCCGGCGAACATCGCCGCACTGCACGACAAAATCATGTTGACGACACGCCTGGTCAACGACCTGCAGCAACTTGCTCTCGCCGATGCGGGACAGCTCTCGATCCACAAGGAAGCGGTCGATCTGAACGAACTGATAGAGCGGATACGAACTACCGTTGGCGTGGAGCTCGAGGATCGCGAGATCGGATTACGCATCGACATCCCCTCCCATCTCCCATGCGTAGACGCCGATTGTCAGAGGATCGAGCAAGTGTTATTAAACCTGTTGGCTAATGCGATGCGCTACACGACTTCCGGTGGAACGATCAGCATGGTCGCAAGGGAATCGGACGCGATGATGGTGCAGCTCAGCGTATGTGATACTGGTCGTGGCCTCTCTGAAGAAGATCTGACGCACGTATTCGATCGCTTTTATCGCTCAGATGCGGCGCGAAGTCGTGAAGCTAACGCCCCCGGTGGGGCCGGACTCGGCCTTGCCATTGCCAAGGCGCTTGTTGAGGCACACGGCGGCAATATCTGGGCCGAGAACCTGCCCGAAGGTGGCGCATGTTTCCACCTCACACTACCTTGCGCGTGATGACCGGAGACAGTAGCTCCCGGGGTGCGGTTCGTGCTGCGGAGCCTATTTCGCCGCGGTAGCCGTGTATCCGGCTTTCTCTACCGCGGCGATCAGATCCTCGTCACGGACGGATTCTTCTTTGATCACCATTGCCCGCCGGGTTGCAATGTCTACCGACGCTCTCTTTACTCCACGGACACTGAGAAGGGCCCGCTCTACCGCATTCGCGCAGCCGACACAGTGCATCCCTTCGATTTGCAGTTGCCTCTCAATCTGATTTTCTTTGGTATTCATGATCCTCCTCTCGATTACCGATCGCCGCGTGCCCCGCTGCTTGATGATGTTTTCAGCGCTGGCGCGTGGGCGAGGTTTGCTTTGTATGGCGTATGAGTCACCTTTTTCAAAATCCCACCCGGGGTGGGGAAAAGTTTACTACGAAAAGGAAGAGATGTCAAGAAGCCTGTTGACGTAGAGTCGCGTCCGAGCAATGAATAATACTGATTTACTAAGGAATACGGATTTCTGCGCTTGCCTTGACAGACCGAAGCAGGGATGGTAAAGTATTATGACCCACCCGGGGTGGGTATGATCATTGAGTTCTGAAACAGGGCGAAGGCGATGTCAGAAATACGCGGTTCAGAAGCGATCGAGCGCGGTGCAAGTGATGAGCTGCGGCGCGTCTGCTGAGATTGTGTGATACGAATGGAGGTGAATCATGAATCCAAAGCGCTATTTACCGGCGTTAGTTGTATCAATCGGGGTTGCTCTCATACTGGGATTTGGCGCCTGGGGCTTTTTCGGATCCGGGAGTCGGACGACGGGCGACACGTATGGTATGATGGGTTACGCGTGCGAACCTATTGATGAGAGTGTTGGAGTGGCCCCTTCCGCCGATGCTGACTGGGGGATGATGGACGAAGCTTCGATGATGGAGTGATTTGAAG
>CAZBSW010000259.1:0-3421 GCA_964494835.1 uncultured Thermotogae bacterium | reverse complement strand
ATGAATCCGCCTGACTCACGTACGTTCTTCGCTACATCCTGAGGATCGAAGACGATCGAACTGTAGAAGTAGGTGAAGAAGAAGATGAGGAGCACGTAGACGATGATGTAGGGGAGACTTCCGTTCTTCACATACGGAGTCAGCCAAGACAGTGCAGGAATGAACTGAGTAAGGGTCGTAGGCATTGTCAACAGCGCTGAGGCGAAGATGATCGGGATGACTCCCCCCTGGTTGACACGGATCGGCAGGTGCGACATGTGGCCGCCGTAGATGCGGCGACCGGCTGTGCGTTTTGCATATTGAATCACGATCTTACGCTGCCCTTGCTGGATCATCGTAACACCGCCGATTACGATGACGAACAGAAGGATCAGCGCCACCCCCCAGAAGGGGCTGACCGTCCCGGTAGTGATGTCGTTATACGTTGAAGTGAGTTGCGACGGGAACCGGGATAGGATTCCGATCATAATCAGCATACTTATTCCGTTACCGATTCCGTTCTCAGTCATTCGTTCACCTAGCCACATCAAGAAGATCGTTCCAGTAGTGAGGGTGATCACCGATGTGATGTAGAACCACGGTCCCCCCTTGCTCAGACCCCAGTTGACGATGAGCATGCTCATCGTCGCCGCCTGAATCACTGCCAGAACGAGCGTCGACCAGCGGGTGTACGTCGTGATCTTGCGACGCCCCTCACGACCTTGTTGTTGTAGCTCTTTCAGCTTCGGAACGACCGCAGTGAGGAGACTGAAGATAATCGACGCATTGATGTACGGGGTAACTCCCAGCGCAAACAATGAAAAGCGCTGAAGCGCTCCTCCGGTGAACATGTTCAAGAAGTCGAAGATCCCTCCCCCTTGACTGGAGAAGAAGTTTTTCAACGCCTCAGGGTCGACTCCCGGAACGGGGATGTGTGTTCCCAAACGAAACACGATGATCGCGCCCAAAGTGAATATGATACGCTCTCGCAGCTCTGGAACACGGAACAGATGACTGAGCTTCTCCCACATACTCACACCACCTCTGCCTTCCCACCTGCCTGTTCGATCTTGCGCCTCGCCTCATCGGTAAATCGATGGGCTCGCACAGTGAGCGGCCTGTCCAGCTCACCTCTTCCCAGGATCTTCAACCGGCCAGGTCTTCCCTTCAGGAGCCCCAATTCGCACAGTCGCTCCAAAGAGACCACTTCATTCGCTTCGAACCGAGCAGCGAGCGTATCCACGTTGACACAGACATACTCCACCCTTGCATAGTTGGTGAAACCACGCTTAGGAAAGCGCATCCAGATCGGAGTCTGCCCTCCCTCGTACCCAGGGCGGGTCCCCCCACCGCTTCGCGAGTTCTGCCCCTTGTTCCCACGGCCGCTCTCGTGTCCTCCATGACCGGACCCGTAGCCTCGGCCAACTCGCTTGCGCGCATGGGTGCTCCCTTTCGTCGGGCGAAGTTCGTTAAGCTTCATCCTTTGTCTCCTCTTTCGCCTCTGATGAACGTCCGCGCAGCCTATCAACTTCCTCGCGACTACGTAATTGACTCAGGCCTTGAATGGCCGCCTTAGATAACGTCAGAGGGTTCGTCGTTCCCAGAGACTTCGTCAGCACATCTCTTATCCCCGCCAGCCGGCAGATGGCACCCACTGTTACGCCCGCGATGATCCCCGTTCCAGGATGGGCAGGTTTCAGCAGTACATTCCCCGCTTTGAACTTTCCAATCACCTCATGCGGGATCGTACCACCATTCGTGTTGACGGTAATCATGTTCTTCTTCGCGTCTCGGATCGCTTGTTGTATGGCGCGTGGGATTTCGGTCGTGTTGCCAAGTCCGACGCCGACGTGTCCCTGGCGATCACCGACCACAAGTGTGACCCGAAACTTCAGATTGCGACCGCCCTTGGTGACCTTGCTGACCCGCCTGATGTCGATTATCTCGTTCTCAAACTCATCGGTTGGTCGACGCGCACGCGTGGTGATCAAAACCTCAGCCCTCCATTGCGACAAGCTTCGGCCAGGGATGCAATCACTCCGTGATACGGATGTCCACCCCGGTCAAAGACGACCGCCTTGATATCCTTCTCAGTTGCTCGCTCTGCCAACAGGCGCCCTACCTGCTCCGCGGCCGCGACGTTGCACCCCTTCACGCTGCCACGCAGTCCTTTGTCCAGGGTAGATGCAGAAACCAAAGTGCGTCCCGTGTCGTCATCGACTACCTGTGCGTAGATATGGCGGATGCTCTTGGTCACACACAGCCGCGGTCGCGCCTCTGTACCATGTACCTTCTTGCGAATCCGCAGGTGACGCTTTACGCGTTCCGCTCTCCTATCAAACGTTGACATCTCGTTTCACTCTCCCTAACCGGCACCCTGCCCGCCGAGCTTGCCCGCTTTGTGTAAGACCTGTTCATCCTTGTAACGAATCCCCTTGCCACTGTACACATTCGGTTTACGCAACGCTCGGATCTCAGCCGCCGCTTGCCCTACTTGTTGCTTGTCAATCCCACGCAAAATGATCTCATTGGGGTTGGGGAGTTCCGCCTCTACCCCTTGAGGCAGTTTGTATTCGATCGGAGCTGAGTAGCCAAGGTCAAGAACGAGAGTGTTCCCTTGGAGACGAGCACGGTATCCCAAACCTTTTACCAGCAGCGATTTCTCCCACTTCTGCGACACCCCATGCACCATGTTCGCCAAGAGACTCCGGTAAAGGCCGTGGAAGGCTCGGTACTGCTTGCCCTCGTTCCGCCGCGTGACCGTCACCGTTCCGTTCGTGAGCTCTATACTCACCAGATCGGGGCGAAACGCCTGTTGCAGGCGACCGTGCTTCCCTTCCACCGTGATCAATGCCTGTGAAATGTTGACCTTGACTCCATCGGGAATTGTAACTGGAACCTTCCCTACCTTAGACATGACATACCACCTTAAAACACCTCGCAGAGAACCTCGCCACCAATTCCGCGTTCCCTCGCCTCGTGGCCGGAAATGATCCCCTGTGAGGTTGACAGGATACAGATCCCCATCCCTCCCAGCGGCTGTGGCACTTCATCCTTACCCACATAGACCCGGCGGCTGGGCTTGCTTACCACTCTGATCGTGGTGATCACCCGCTTGGCACGACTCCGCTCGCCCTGATACTTCAGTTTCAGCGAGAGCTCAGGCTGCGGTTCGCCAGGTACCACTTCGTAGCCTTCGATGTATCCCTCGGCCTCCAGAATGCGGGCGATTGCTTCCTTCGTCTTCGAGTGCGGCATCGATACCTCAGAATGAAGTTGCGTGTTCGCGTTACGGATCCGAGTCAGCATGTCGGCAAAGGGATGTGCGATCATAGTCATCTTTCTACACCTACCAACTTGATTTCTTTACGCCCGGGATCTCCCCGTTATGAGCAAGTTTGCGGAAACAAAGCCGACAGATTCCGAAGTCACGGATATACCC
>CAZBSW010000258.1:0-3467 GCA_964494835.1 uncultured Thermotogae bacterium | reverse complement strand
AGCGCGGTTGGGACGGCGGCGTCTGGCGACCTGTACAGGCCTGTCAGAGATGAGCGTACGCGCCGAGCTGGAGCGTCTGAGTGAAACTAACCTCGTAACCCTTCAACGATCGGGAGTCAAGTTGACAAGGAGCGGCCGAAAGCATTTTTCCCCTTTGTTCAAACGAGTCCGAGACATACTTGAGCTTGAGCTAGAGTCGCTTCGGCTCGATGATGTTGCTCTGGCAGCCCACCTCTCTGCGGAGGAAACAACGCCGGCGTGGGTAGCTCGCGATCAGGCGGTTCGCGAAGGATCCACTGGATTGATATTGCTCCGGTTCGGTCCCGCAGGATGGTGTTTCTCGCACGATGGCGAACCGGTTGAGCTCCAAAACCCGACTGACGCAATGACGCTCAAGACCGCATTTCCGGAATGCCGTGCGGGGGATCGGTTGATCATAACGTTTGGGCCGGATCGCTGTCAGGCCGGCCTGGGTCTATGGCGTGCGGTCAAGGAGATCCTCTGGAATTCCTGACTTTTGCGTGTATGTTTCCCCCTCACCCGCAGATACGTATGGTGGGTTGGATCAAAGTGGGATACTATATCCCACCAAGGAGAGGATGTTTCAATGCGCAAGATCGTTCTTGAAACTAGCTTCCTGGTAATGCTTCTCGTTCTGTTCGCGGAGTTTGCAAACGGAGATCCTTTTCCGGTGACGGTCACCGATGATCGCGGCCAAGCGATCACGGTCGATGCCATGCCACAGCGGATTATTACAGTTGGGGCCCTTTATGCAGAAATCGTCATTGACCTGGGGGCTGTCGATCGCTTAATCGCCGTAGCCGACTCCCCCGATAACCCACACGATACGGTGGGGCTCCCCAGCATTGGGCCGGCATATGCACCAAGTGTTGAGCTGATGATCTCGCTGGATCCGGATCTTGTGCTTGGCGCGACAGATTGGGGCGGAGAACGTCCGGCCCTGGAAGCTGCCGGGATTACTGTTCTCACTACGCCGATGCTGACGAGTGTGTCCGACATATTCGCCGCGATTCATACCGTGGGGGCAGCAATCGGGAGAGAATCGGAAAGTGCCGAGCTTATCGGACGAATCGCCGAGAGGATCGTCAATAGTGAGGCGGCATCCTTGGGGAAGCCGCGGGTTGCAGCAGCCTTCTTGTACGCCTCCTCTCCGAATGCTCCACCATACGCTGCCGGCGCCGGAACGATCGAACACGAGCTGATCCTGCGGGCCGGAGGCGAGAACGTCTTCTCCGATATCGAAGGATTCCCTCAAGTCGGCTTGGAGGAGATCCTTACGAGGGATCCAGCCGTGATCTTCACTGACCCGTCTCAGGTCGAAAACATCACCGGGAATCCTCTTCTTCAGAACGTTGCAGCAGTCCGCAACGGTCGCGTCGTCGGAATAGGCGCCAGTCAGGTCGCGTCCACTCAAGTGGATGTTGCACTTCGCGCGATGGTTCAGGCACTTCATGGGGTTTCCCCTTAGGATGAAAGCATGACTCTTCGCACCTTTCAAAGCCTGAAACAATGGGTGCCGTGGGTGCTCCTGCTGCTTGTCTTGGCCACGTTCCTGGTGGGGGTTGTCGTCGGACCCGTTTCAATTCCGATCTCTGACGCTCTTTCAGCTATGTTTGGTGGGCACAAGAGCGACGTGGTGTTCACTCACCGTATGATCGTAACTCAGATTCGCCTGCCGCGCGTCCTCCTCGGTCTGCTCGTCGGGTCCGCGCTGGCGGTCTCCGGATCAGCAATGCAAGGTCTGTTCCGCAACCCACTGGCCAGTCCGTACGTGCTTGGCGTCGCCAGCGGGGCGTCAACGGGAGCGGCATTGGTCATCCTCTTCGGAAACCGGTCCATTTTCCTTCTTCCCCTGGGAGCGTTCCTGGGGGGAACGACGGCCGTTGCAATTGTACATGGACTTGCACGGGGTCGGGATCGGCGGACAACGATCTTCACCCTCATCCTTGCCGGAGTTGCTGTCGGGGCTCTGTTTTCCGCGATCACCAGCTTCTTGATCTTCCTGGGCTCGCGTGGAGAACGCCTTTCCGATGTTCTCTTCTGGATCATGGGAGGCCTTGGCCGGGCGACTTGGCTGTCGGTCTCGATTCTGACACCGATTGTTGTGGTTGGAACCGCCATCGTCTGTTTCTTCGCCTCTGATCTCAACGCCCTGTCGACGGGAGAGGAGGGAGCATTCCACCTGGGAGTGAACCCGGAAACCCTTTCTCGCTGGCTGCTGGCGGTAACCACCCTGCTAACGTCGGCTGCAGTGGCATTCGCCGGGACAGTCGGTTTCATCGGACTCGTTATTCCCCACGTCATGCGACTCATTATCGGTTCAGACCACCGTCTCCTAATCCCGGTGTCAGCGCTTGCTGGAGCATGCTTCCTTGTCTGGTCCGACCTTGCAGCCAGGACAGTTGCAGCGCCTGCCGAACTGCCGGTGGGGGTAATCACCGCATTCCTCGGAGCGCCGTTCTTTCTCTACCTGCTAAAGACACGAGGAGCAAAACTGTGATGCAGATCACAGTCGATTGTCTTTCGTTCACTTACGACGGCGCAAACCTTGTTGTCCAAGGGATCAATCTAGCCGCTTCGAGTGGAGAGCTCCTCGCGCTGATCGGGCCAAACGGTTCGGGGAAAAGCACCCTCCTCAAGCTCATTTCCGGTGTGCTCCGACCGAACGAAGGGAGTGTATGGTTGGGCGGTTCACCGGTTCGGGCCCTCTCCAGTCGCCAGATTGCGCAACGTTTGGCCATGGTAAAGCAGGACAGTGAGATGGGATTTGACTTTACGGTCCGCGAAGTTGTGGCGATGGGACGCATTCCCCATCGAGGTCGGTTCTCCCGAGAATCCGACAGGGACCGACGTGCCATCGATCATGCGATGGCGATGGCGGATGTTCGCGAATTGGCGGACCGGTCTATTCGCGCCGTTTCCGGGGGAGAGCGCCAACGCGTGTTCTTGGCGATGGCTCTTGCACAGGAGCCGGAGGCACTCCTGCTGGACGAGCCGACCACCCATCTGGATCTCCGTCACCAACTGCAGTTTATGTCGATCGTCAAACAGCGAGCGTATGAAGGGACGACGGTCCTCATCGCCATTCACGATCTCATGTTGGCGGCTCAGGTGACAGATCGCATCGCCCTTATGAGCAAAGGTCGAGTCGTCGTGACTGGCCGGCCGGGCGAAGTTCTCACCCGCCCCCGCCTGCGCGACGTGTTCGGTGTGGACGTTGTGGTGGGAAGACATCCGAAGCCTGAGATTACCTACATTCTTCCCATGCTTCCCGAGCGCCGGCCAACCGGTTCGTAGTGTTTCGGTTCGCTCGCCCTGTTACCAACGCGCCAAGAGACGACGAACGGGGAAGATACCGGATAGCAAACTTGAAATGGCCTGCATCCAACGAGCCGCTTCTTGTCATCTCGCTACCGGCATGGTAGAACATGGTGTCCAAGCGATAA
>CAZBSW010000257.1:0-3468 GCA_964494835.1 uncultured Thermotogae bacterium | reverse complement strand
CACTTCTTCCCTGTCTTGCATATATCAGGCCGGATGTCTTCAGCTGGTGGAGGATCTTCTCAACAAATGGCGTCGGCAAACCGTACTTGTCGGCGATCGCCGCGGCGGAAACAGGAGTGGTCCCTTCGTTTGCCGCTAGCTCCAGCACGGCGATCAATCCATAGCTCGACTTCTTTGTCAGTTGCACTTCAGCCCTCGGCCATTTCTTCTTCTTTCTTCATAAACGCTTGATATCGCTTCTCCAGAGATGCCATCTCCTTGGCGATATGCTCATGCCGTTTGGCGAGCGCGGGCGGTATCTCTCGTCCTTTTTCGGTCAGGTAGTTGTAAATCGCCTCGTTCAGCGCATCGGCCGCCAGCGCGGAACAGTGCATCTTCACCGGCGGTAGGCCTCCGAGTTCTTCGGCGACATCACGATTGGTGATCGCGATCGCTTGATCGATCGTCTTTCCCTTGGCTATTTCAGAGACCATAGAAGAAGTCGCAATGGCTGCGGTGCAGCCGAACGTCTCCCAGGAGATGTCTGAGATGATATCGCGGCCTTTCTCGTCTTCATTCACCTTGATGTAAAGCCACATCACATCGCCGCAAACGATGTTCCCCACCTTGCCCACGGCCGAGTAGTCTTCCAGCTTGCCCATGTTGTGGGGATGGCGAAAATGCTCGATTACCTTTTCGGTGTAAAACTCATTCACCTACCTTAAACGGCGAGATCGCTCGTAAGTCCGACACCACCTGCGGAAGAACGTCGAGTAATGCATCGATCTCTGTTTGGTTTGTCTGTCTACCTGTGCTGATACGAAGACTTCCGTGCGCCATCGATAGTGGCACCCCGATCGCTAGCAATACATGGCTCGGCTCGAGATTTGGAGACGAGCAAGCAGATCCGGTCGATGTTGCTATACCGTGCTCATCAAGCCGCATAACCAAGCTTTCTCCCTCGATCCTGGCAAAACCGAAGTTAGCAATGTGGGGCAGACATCCGGTCAGGCTGCCGTTTAGCCGTGTCTCCGGGATGACGGTAATCGCTTCGATCAATTGCTCCCTGTAACCACGCAAACGGGAGGCCGTTTCGTTCATCTCCGCAAAGGTGAGACGCGCCGCAGCCGCCATTCCCACAATTCCAGGTACGTTCTCCGTTCCACTGCGTATGCCCAGTTCGTGGCCGCCGCCGTGCAGAATCGGTACAAGCTTGGATCCCCTACGGATATAGAGGAATCCCACTCCTTTCGGACCGTTGAACTTGTGCGCCGAAACGGAAAGAAGGTCAACGTTTTCAATCGGTAATGCGATCTTTCCGTAGGCCTGTACCGCATCGGTGTGAAAGGTGACGCCACGCTCCCGACAGATCGCGCCAATCTCATCGATCGGTTCGATCGTTCCGATTTCGTTGTTGCCCGCCATCACCGACACAAGGAGGGTATCTTGCCTGATCGCTTTTGCCACCGCAGCCGGATCTACACGGCCACTTGCATCCACATCGAGATATTCCACTTCATATCCCTGTTTCTCCAGCCATTGACAGGTGTGCAGTACGGCGTGATGCTCGATCGTCGTGGTTATGACGTGCTTCTTATTGGGATTGGCGAATGCCAGGCCCTTTATCGCCAGATTATCCGCCTCGGTCGCGCCGGCAGTGAAGACGATCTCCTGAGGTTCGACACCGAGCGTTGCGGCAATGGTCACCCGACTCTCCTCAACCGCGGTTCGCGCTTCGCGGCCAAAGGAATGGAGACTGGATGCGTTCCCGTACTCCTGCCTCATGCAGGGGAGCATCGCCTCGATCACTTCCGGTGCAACCGGTGTGGTAGCGCTGTTATCAAGATAGAATCGTTTTGTCATGTCTCTCACCGAGAAAAAAGCTTACCAAATTGGTCTGGTTTTTTCAAGGAGGTGTTTTCATCCGGTGCAAGCCGAGCCTCCAACACCGTTACAGACCGATCAAAGCGTTGCTGAAACACAAAATCCGACCTTGCCAGGCCGGTCGGACACACAGCACGTCTCCACCGATGCGCAAGCTATACAATGCCGCTGTGGCCTCTCAGATCTGCTCGAACAGCTCCTTCCCCGCGCCGCAGTCAGGGCACGTCCATCCGTCCGGCAGGTCATCAAACGCCGTACCGGCAGCAATTCCAGTCGTTGGATCGCCATTGGCCGGATCGTAGATGTATCCGCACACGGTGCATTCCCATCTATCCATTATCCACCTCCTGCACGCTCTCTTCCTCTCTGTCCTCTTCACCTTCCTTTGCTCCTTCCTCTTCCGGTGCAAGCTCACCCACGTGGAAGCGGAACTCCTCCACGTTGGAAAGACCAAAGTAGCGAAGGAATTCGTCGGTCACGTGCAACAGCAGTGTTCGGCCCTGTTCCTCAGAGCGGATCAGCCGCCGATCGAGCAACTCTTGCACGTGTTTGTATGCCTTGTTCCCACGCGCCTTCACCAGATCGGCCTGAGTCATAGGATGATTATAGGCGATCATCGCGAGACTGCGCAGTACCGGTCGCGAGATATCCTGATGTGGGGCGAGGTGCGCCACCAAGTCCACGTATGGGCGCTTGACCCGCAGGATCACCTTGCCCTCTTCTACGTGCAGTTCAATCCCGTGTGTATGGGAGGAAAACTCTCGCTCGAGCCCGTCTATAATACGGTCTACGTACGCCAGCGACACTCCTCCGAGGATCCGCGCCAGCTTGTGTCTGGTCAGCGCTTGCGATGAAAGGAATAGAGCCGCTTCAACCAGCCCCAGATCGTGCTCATACCCCCGGCCGTCATCGCCATGCACCATCGTCGTCCTACCCTTGTGCGAGCCTGATGGTAATATCGCCGAGAAACTCCTCTTGTTCGCAAACGATCTCTCCCTGCGCCGACAGGTGGAGAACCTCGAAGAAACAGCTGATTCGTTCGTCCTTATCACCGCGGTCCAACAGACGGAAGAAACTGATCACACGGCATCCGGAGAGGAGATCTTTTATCTTCATAAAGAGAGTGTGCAGGCGCTCACCGAAATCCTGGCCCCCGATCTCGAAGTCGTCGAACGGATCGCTCTCTTCAGCCTCATCTTGGTATGCGTGCCGTTTCACGCGGCGTCTGTTCACCTTCATCGCGGCGGCGAGCGCACGCCGTAGGTCGGCAATCGTCACCTGTCGCCGCGGACGGCGAAAGAGAGGGAGTATAAATTCGTCAGGCTCGACCGGCTCGTCCCACTTTGCTGCCTCCTCGTCTATCGCTTCTTCGAGCTCCTCGATCAGCTCGCTCCGGTCGGCCGGTCGCGTCGCTGCGAGCAGCTCATCCGACTGCATGCGCAAGAGAACGGAACAGGTAAGGACCATTCGCCCGGAGACCTCGAATTGGAGGACTCTCAACGTCTCGACATACTCGCGATACCGATGCGCAAGCTCGACAATGTCGATGTCCCACGGATCCATGTCCACGGTCAGCCGCTCCAGGATCCCTTCCCAACTCTCATC
>CAZBSW010000256.1:0-3470 GCA_964494835.1 uncultured Thermotogae bacterium | reverse complement strand
GGGTGAGATATTCGGGTTCCTCGGCCCCAACGGAGCGGGCAAGTCGACGACGATCAAGATCTTGATCGGCCTGGTGAACGCCACTGAGGGCAGTCTTTCGATCAACGGCATCGATATCACCAAGCACCCGCTCGAGATCAATCGGGCGACCGGCTACGCCGCCCAGGAAACGGCGATCGCCGATCGCCTCGCCGCCTGGGAGAACATCACCTTGCAGGGGAGGTTCTATCATCTGTCGTGGCGCGACATCCGCGCTCGCAGCGAAGAGATACTGAAGATGTTCGATCTGTACGAACGACGAAACGACCTCACTGAGACCTATTCCGGTGGGATGCTGAAGCGTCTCGATATCGCAGAGGCGCTGATCCATCGACCGCAGATCTTGTTCCTCGATGAGCCGACCCTCGGCTTAGACGTGCAGACGCGCAAAGTGATCTGGGCGTACATCGAGCGACTCCGCAAGGAGCACGGAATGACCATATTCGTAACCACCCACTATATGGATGAAGCGGATACTCTGTGCGATCGCGTCTCGATCATCGATCACGGTTCGATCAAGGCGATCGACAGTCCTGAGGAACTCAAGGCGCGCCTCGGCGGCGACATCATCACAATCCGGTTTGCCGGTGGGAGCGAGAGGGGCGTTGAGGGTGTGTTGACGAAGATACGTGCAATGTCGCAGGTGCGCGATATCACGGCGAACGGCAACGGAACGCACCGGATCATGGTGAGTGAAGACGGCGAGAAGATCGTGCCGCGGGTGTTCGCACTGTGCGAGGAGGCACGGATCGCCATCGAAACAGTCAACCTGAAGAAACCGTCTCTCGACGATGTCTATCTTCACTACACCGGGCACGCAATGCGCGACGCGGAGGAAGACAAAGAGAGCCACTTCCGGGCGAGGATGATTCGGGGCAGGGCGAGGAGAAGGTGAAATGACGCTGATCAAAGATACGTGGTTCGTGGCGAAACGCGAGCTGATCAAGTTTCTCCGGACCAAGGTAAGGGTGGTGGTGACGCTAGTCCAGCCGGTTATCTGGCTCGGACTGATGGGGAACATGATGGGGAGGGTGTTTGATAATCCTTACGTAGCACAAGCGATGGGTGTGACCAACTACATGTCGTTCATGACGCCGGGCATCATCCTGATGACCGTACTGTTCGGTGGCGTTTTCGGCGGCGTGTCAATCGTATGGGATCGACGCGTCGGCTACCTAGAGAAGCTCCTCGCCGCTCCGATTCACCGCGGTGCGATACCATTCGGGAAGATGCTTGCGGTAATGGTTCAAAGCGGGATTCAGGTACTGGCGATCGTGCTGATCGCGTTCTGTTTTGGCGTGCGGTTTGAGACCGGGGTCGCAGGCATACTTGCGATCATGGTCATCGCCATGTGTTTCAGCGCAATCCTGAGCGCAATATCGCTCTCTCTGGCCGCGTCGATCAAGACGATGGAGACACTGATGGCGATCGTCAACTTCCTGACCATGCCGCTCATGTTTACGAGCAATGCCCTGTTCCCACGCGAGGCGATGCCCGGATGGCTGGCGATGATAGCCAAGGTAAATCCGATCACCTATGCCGTCGGTCCAATCCGTGAACTGACATTGCACGGTTGGCAGTGGGGCAAGATCCTGCCCGGCTTCGCTGTCGTGGTCGGGCTGGCGATCGTGTTCATGCTGCTCAGTCAGACGATATTTCAGCGAGCGACTACAGACTGATCCTCTTGTCTGAGATGTGCTCCTGCTAGGAAATATATGAATGAGAATGTCCCTTTATCGCAGAAGTGGGAAGGACCAGCCTCCGTCTTTCCCGCTTCTTCCTGTATCCTGGCTATACAAAATGTATGCAATGGAGACGGAGGCAAGAGCGAGGATGTACTCGCTGTGGCCGGGTTCGTCGGTGTTCTTCCAGTGTGCGGTCACCTTCCCGCCGATACGCACACACCGAACCGAAGCTTTGAGGCACCAGCAAATCTGTCAGCATCCCGGTGGGGGTAGAACCTTCCGGCCTCTTCACCGACTATCCGCGTAAAGCGCCCGCAATGGCTGTTTGTTGTTATTGGAGCCGATCCACAGATAACGGTGGCATTCCCTGAGATCTCGATTCATATCTCATACAATTGTCTCCCAGGAGGCCCCCGCTGCAGCAATAAAGGAATAGCAGCACCGCAAGCGGTGACGACTGGCGGGCTGGTCATGCAAGAAAGCGTGTAATATACAGGTGCTGCTGCAGTGCGGACGCTGGGGAACGGATGTATATTAACATTAGCCAGCTGATCAGAGGGGCGATAGTATGTGCGGCATAATCGGCTACGTTGGCGAGGAGAAGGCTGTTCCGCTCCTGCTGGCCGGCCTGCAGCGGCTCGAATATCGCGGTTATGACTCGGCCGGAATCGCTGTCCTTGAAGAGGGGAAGATGACGGTCTTTCGCCGAGCGGGGAAAGTCGATGAACTGGCGCAGGAGATCTCGGGTGAACAATTGGCCGCACAGGTCGGAATCGGCCATACCCGCTGGGCGACGCACGGCGCCCCGACGGAAGAGAACGCTCATCCTCACCTTGACTGCCGCGGGAAGATCGCGGTGGTTCACAACGGGATTATCGAGAACTTCCGCGCGCTCAAAGAGCGGCTCGTCGCTACCGGTCACACGTTTCGTTCCCAGACCGACACTGAGACCCTCGCCCATCTGATTGAGGAGCACAATCGAAGCGACATCCTCACCGCAGTGCGAGAGGCAATGAGCGAAGCGGAAGGAGCGTATGCCCTCGCCGTCCTCTCGGAAGACGAGCCGGAGAGAATCGTCGTCGCGCGCAAGGGGAGCCCTCTCGTATTGGGGAAAGGAGAGAGTGGAAGCTTTGTCTGTTCCGATATCCCGGCCATCCTCGGCCGAGCGTCCGATGTGCTCTTCCTAGGGGAAGGCGAGGTAGCCGAAGTGCGCTCTAATGGATTTCGTGTCTTCTCCCGCGATGGGAGAGAGCGTTCACCGAGGCTGCAGGCAGTGACGGTCGATCCGTTCTCTATCCAAAAGGGCGGCTACAAGCACTTCATGGCAAAGGAAATCCATGAGCAGCCACGGTCGGTGGGAGAGACGATACGCGAGCGGCTTCATCACGCCGAGATTGGATTCCCCGAGATAGAATCTCTCGGCGATCGGTTCGCGAAGATCGGCTTCGAGCGGATATACCTGATTGCCTGCGGCACGGCTTATCATGCCACATTGACCGCAGAGTATCAGTGGGAAACGCTCCTCCGACTGCCGGTGCAAGCGATGATCGCCTCGGAGTTTCGCAACCGCGACGTCCCCGTCGATTCCCGTACGCTGGTGATAGCGGTCTCCCAGTCGGGTGAGACGATCGACACGCTTGTGGCGACGCGGCGCGCAAAAGAACGCGGCGCTAAGGTAATCGTGCTCGTGAACACGGTCAATTCAGCAATCGAACGCGAGGCGGATGCAGCCGTGTACACCCGCGC
>CAZBSW010000255.1:0-3572 GCA_964494835.1 uncultured Thermotogae bacterium | reverse complement strand
GATCAATTCACTGATCAGGAACTCCGGGGGGCGGTCGATCTTGATGTCGGGAGGAAAGATGGGGGCGGTATGGGGGAGATAAAGGACGATCGTACGCAGGGCCTCATCGATATTGGTACCCCGTGAGGCGGAGATCGGCACCAGCTCGCGAAATTTGCCCGTTCGCTCGTAGGCAAGGAGTGTCTCTTCGAGCGCGTTTCCCCGTGCAAGGTCAATCTTGTTTACCAACAGGAGCAGTGGTCGCCCGTCTTCACCCAATTGGCCGAGAAGCGTCTGATCGTACTCACTCACCTTGCCCCAAGGAGCAACCATATACACGATAACATCCAATTCTCGCAGGGCGCGGAAGGCTTCTCGCAAGATGTAACGGCTCAAGCGACTGCGCGGTTGGTGAAGCCCAGGGGTATCCACAAACACAATCTGCTCTTGTGCGGTGGTGTAGACACAGCGAACGCGGTTGCGCGTTGCCTGCGGCTTGGAGGAAGTAATGAGCAGTTTCTCGCCCATCACCGTGTTCAGGAAAGTCGACTTGCCAACATTCGTCTGTCCCAGTACACCGACTATCCCAGCCTTAAAGGATTCCATCGACCAAGCCTCCCGATGACACGGCGGTGACGAGTTGTCCAATCTCCGGCGCGGTGTATCTATCGTGATCGAGGTGGAGAACGATTCCACGCACACGTTGATACATCTTTGCCGTTTCCGATGCCCATCGTACAGGAAGTTGGAAATCGATCAACCGCTCGCAGGTATCCTCGTTCGCGTTCAGTCGTTCGTTTCCGAAGGCAATGCGACGGGCTTCGCTCGCTGCCAGACTATTGCCGGTTAGTTCTATCATTATCCTACCATTCTTCCCCATTTTTCACCCGCTGCAGGGCGATTGTAAACCCAACATACGCTTACTATACTTCCCAACGTATGAATACACTCATTACGAATATCGCGCAACTTGTGACGCCACAAGGAGACGGCCCTGTACGCGGCAAAGCGATGAACGATCTCATTGTGCGCAAACAGATGGAAATACGCATCGAAGATGAAAGGATAGCACAAATTGCCCCGCGCGTGGACCGCGGCGGAATCGATGCAACCATCGACGCGCATGGAGCGATCGCCATGCCTGGGGTCGTTGATCCGCATACACATGCCGTCTTTGCTGGAACGCGCGAAGCCGAGTTCCTCGCCCGTCTGCAAGGGAGAGAATATACCGGTGGTGGGATCCGCTCGACGGCATACGCCGTGGCGATGACGAGCGAGAAGGATCTGATTCAGAACTCGGTCGTGTTCCTGCAACGGATGGTCGAAAACGGGACGACAACCGTGGAGATCAAGAGCGGCTACGGCCTCAGCCTTGAAGGAGAGATTAAGCTCCTCGTCGCGATAAGACAGCTGCGTAAGGCGTTGCCTATAGGGATCGTACCTACATTCCTTGGAGCGCACGCATTCCCTGAGGGGATAAGGAGGGACGACTACATCTCGACAATCATCACCGAGATGATACCGACTGTGCGTCGACGCCGGCTGGCGCAATTCTGCGATGTCTTCTGTGATGAGGGATTCTTCAGCGCCGACGAGACGCGCACCATCCTGCGCGCCGCCCGTGGGGCCGGCCTCGGACTCAAACTGCACGTAGATGAGATGGCGGATGTGGGGGGAACAAAGATTGCCGCCGAGTTGGAAGTGACTTCGGCCGATCATCTCCTCCGTACAAGCGAACGCGGAATGCAGCGGTTGAAGTCAGCCGGCGTGATCCCGGTCCTGTTGCCGGGAACTGCGTTCAATCTCAGGAGCGTGTACGCCCCGGCGCGCCAGATGATCGAGACCGATCTGCCGGTCGCCATCGCCAGCGACTTCAATCCAGGCACATGTCCAATCTACTCTATGTGGATCATCATCGGCCTTGCGGTGATAGAAATGGGCATGACGGTGGAGGAAGCACTTACAGCAGCGACACTGAACGCCGCCGCCGCACTCGAACTGTCGAATGAAATCGGGTCGTTGCAGATGGGGAAGCGGGCCGATATCCTCCTCCTCGACCTGGCTGACTATCGCCAGATCCCGTACTATTTCGGCCACAACCCTGTGCAGACCGTCATCTGTGGCGGCGGCGTCATCCATCAACGACCATGATCCGCGTCTCTGCCTTCGCAAAGATCAACCTGTCGTTTCGCGTTTTGCATCGACGCACCGATGGCTTTCACGAGATCAACTCCCTCGTCCAAACGATCGATCTTGCCGACGAAATCGACATCACGAAGAACGATGGCCTCATCGAGATAGAAAATGATTTGGTTCTTCCCCCTGGAAAGGACCTGGCCTGGCGAGCCGCACGTGCTGTCCTCGATGAAAAGGAGAGCTCAATAGGGGTGCGGATCGTAGTACGGAAACGGATACCCGCTGGCGCCGGACTGGGGGGCGGGTCGAGCGATGCAGCCGCGACCCTGTGGGGTGTGGATCGCCTCACTCTGCCAGGTCTTTCCCATGAGACTCTGTGTACCATCGCCGCCGATCTCGGTTCGGACGTTCCCCTTTTTCTCACCGGCGGCCTTGTGCGCGCTACCGGCCGCGGCGAGTGTATTACAGTGGCCGGGGTACCAAGGAAAGAGTGGTTCGTTATCCTCGTTCCGCCGATCCATTGTGATACAGCTCGTGTCTATGCCGCGTGGGACGACACATCTCACGTATACGAAGACCGGCCGCCTCTCGCCCTCGGCGAGAACGATCTCAGCGCGGCTGCGTTTTCCGTCTACCCTAAACTTGTGGCCTACCGGCAGGCAGTTATCGACATCGGCGCCGCCTATGCGGGGATGAGCGGAAGCGGCTCCGCCTTCTACGCCGCCTTTCCCGAACACGAGGCGGCGCTGGCGGCAAAGACTGAAATGGAGAAGAAATTTCCGCAAGCGGACGTCTATCTCTGCCGCGGAACGGACAAGGGATTTGCTGCAAAAGGGGAAGGTTGATGCGCATTGCCATCGACGGCCCGGCTGCGTCCGGGAAGACTTCGCTCGGACGTGCACTTGCGCGACACTTCGGCTGCCTGTTCGTCGAAACGGGGAAGATGTATCGTGCCGTCGCCCTCGGACTCGACCGCGGCCTCGATCTGGACGCAATACACGTGACAATCAACAGCGCCGGACGGATCATGCTGAACGGCGAAGACGTGAACGACGTCCTGCACACGCCGTTGCTTGATCAGGGTTCATCCAAGGTCGCCACCCGTCCCGAGGTACGCCGGCGCTTGGTACAACTACAACGAGAGATCGCCCGTGACCACGATGTCGTGATGGAGGGAAGGGACATCGGTACGGTGGTGCTCCCCGACGCGGATGTAAAGATTTTTCTGCAGGCAACGCCCGAGGAGCGGGCCAAACGTCGTGCCGCCGAGCGCCGAGAGTCGCAATTGAACATTACACTGCACGAGATCATCACCCGTGACCAGCGCGATAGAACGCGTGCCATTGCCCCCTTGAACCCCGCAAGTGATGCAACTATAATCAATACCGACCAAAAGAGCCTCTCTGAGGTCATTTCCGAGGCGATAGCCCTGGTCGAGGAGCGGTTGCACAGCGGTG
>CAZBSW010000254.1:0-3573 GCA_964494835.1 uncultured Thermotogae bacterium | reverse complement strand
GCGTACATTCTTTGGGAAAGTGTTTGCCTCATTTGGAGTTCGATTCGTCTCCGCTGTTCCGGGAATCGTTATTGCCATGCTTTTCGTTAGCCTTTCGTTTCTGGTCAATGCTGCACGAGAGGGGTTTGAAGCCGTTGATCCCCGGTTAGAGCGAGTAGCGCGTACCTTGGGGGCATCTCCCTGGCGGACATTCTGGCGTGTCTCCTTTCCTCTTGCCTGGCGCAGCGTCCTGTCGGGCATGATTCTCATGTGGGCCCGTGGTCTCAGCGAATTCGGCGCTGTGGTTATCCTGGCTTACCACCCGATGGTAGCACCGGTCTTGCTCTATGAGCGATTTGAATCGTACGGTCTGAACTATTCTCGTCCTGTTGCAACTCTGATGATCCTAACTTGTCTTGTTGTCTTTGTGTCACTACGCGTCGTTGCGGGACACAGAAGGAGAAGCCGATGATGAAGAAGGCCGCAAGTGTCCGCACGGTGGACCTGAATGTAGATTTGGAGGAATTCCATCTTCGGGAGATCACCCTGGACATCGCGCAGGGCGAGTACTTCGTCATCCTTGGCCCGACTGGCGCTGGGAAGACGGTGCTCCTGGAAACCATTGCTGGCTTATATCGTCCCCGAGGCGGCAGAATCTACCTCGATGGTGTTGATGTTACCGATATGCCTCCAGAACAGCGAACGATTGGGTTCGTCTATCAGGACTACATGCTGTTTCCTCATCTGACTGTGAAGAAGAACATCGCTTTCGGGCTGATGTTGAGAGGAGCCGGTCGGCACACTGTATCAGAGCGGATTGCCGAGATCAGCCGCATGCTGCATATCGACTCGTTGCTTCATCGCAGACCAAATACCCTGAGCGGCGGGGAGCAGCAGCGGGTGGCCTTAGCGCGTGCACTGGTGGTAGAACCGCGGTTGCTACTTCTCGATGAACCATTGAGTGCGTTGGACCCGGAGACGAAAGAAAAGCTGCAACATGAGTTGGCAAGGCTGCATCGCGAACTTCGGACAACAACGCTTCACGTTACCCACGACTTTGAAGAGGCGGTCACTCTGGGCGATCAAATCGGGGTAATAGATCATGGTAGAATTGCACAGGTCGGCCCTTCCGAGGAGATCTTTCGGAAACCGGCGTCGGTGGCTATTGCCCGTTTTGTCGGAGTGCGGAATATCTTTCGCGGCGAGGTCTACCGCAAGGAGAGCGGAGAGCACGTGTTGAGACTCGATGGGATCGATATCGCAGTGAGCACGGATCTCGTTGGAGAAGTCCATGCCTCTATCCGCCCGGAAGACATCCTTATCTCACGGGGGCCTATCCGTTCCAGTGCTCGCAACTGCTTGCCGGGCCGGATCGTCGGTTCGCACGATCGCGGAAGGCTTGTTTATGTAACGGTCTACGTTCCACCGCAGTTTACTTGTGTCGTAACCAGACAGGCTTGGGAAGAGATGGCACTTGATGAAGGAATGGAGGTCTACATTGCATTCAAAGCCACAGCAATTCATGTTTTCTAACGGCTTTTCCAACTTGCGCGTGGAAGAAGGATATTGAAAGTGCCTCTTGTCGACGCATACCACCGGCCAATCAACTATTTGCGGATCTCGGTCACTGACCGTTGCAATCTTCGTTGCATCTACTGCCTGCCCCCTGAGGGGGTTCCGTGGCGACCGCATTCTTCCATTTTGCGTTACGAAGAAATAGAAACAATCGTCCGGGCGGCCGCTACATTGGGGATCAGTCAGGTGCGTCTCACCGGTGGAGAACCGCTGGTGAGGCAGGGGATCGTTGAACTCGTCGAACGGCTGGCAGATATCCCCGGTATCACTGATCTCTCGATGACCACTAATGGCCTGTTGTTGCCGCGGTATGCCAAATTGCTCGCAAACGCCGGACTCTACCGGGTTAACATAAGCCTGGACACGCTAGAGCCGGAGCGTTACCGTTACATTACCCGGGGCGGGAAACTAAAGGATACTCTCTCTGGGATCGAGGCGGCGCACGAGGCAGGGCTCACCCCAACCAAGCTCAACGTGGTGATCATTCGGGGGGTAAACGATAATGAAGTAGGAGCCTTTGCTCAGAAGACAAGGCACGAAGGTTGGGATGTCCGCTTCATCGAGCTGATGCCGGTTGGCAAAGGTGCAATCATGGACGAGAAATGGCACGAGCAAGTGGTTACAGCGCCTGCGATCAGACGCAAGATCGAGGCAGAGTTAGGTCCCTTGGAGCTTGCAAAGATGCAAATCGGAGCTGGGCCTGCCCGCTATTATCGCTTACCGAGGGCGAAGGGGACGCTGGGGTTTATCACGCCAATTAGCGATCACTTTTGTTCACGCTGCAATCGACTGCGGCTCACCGCGGACGGGCAGCTACGCCCGTGTCTACTCTCTGACGCAGAGATCGACCTGCGAACTCCCCTTCGGCAAGGCTCGGATGGCACTCTGTTGAAGGAGCTTTTGCAGAAAGCGGTTGCAACCAAACCGGGACGTCACCGATTGCGGTCTTGCCGAGGGCCAGAGGAGCGGGCCATGTCGGAGATCGGTGGCTAGCTAAAATGGTCGCCATACCGTAGCCGTAAGAAGGTTCATATGAAACTGACACACATCGATGAGAACGGGCGCGCCCGGATGGTCGATGTCGGGGAAAAGCCTGACACGAAGCGTATGGCTGTCGCGAAAGGCGAGGTCGTCATGCGCCCGGAGACGCTTCGGTGTATTGCGGAGGGGAGGCTTCCCAAAGGCGATGCCCTGGCAATCGCGCAGATCGCTGGCACGATGGCCGCCAAGCGTACTCCTGAGCTGATCCCTATGTGTCATCCTCTGTTTCTGAATCAGATTGACGTGAAGCTTCACATTGATGAGAAGCGATCGAGGGTTGTCATCAAAGCGATTGTGCGCAGTTGGGGAAAGACGGGCGTAGAGATGGAAGCTCTCACCGCTGTGAGTGTGGCCGCTCTGACCCTCTATGACATGGTCAAGGCCGTGGAAAAGACGGTGCGGATCAGCGACATTCGCCTGGTGGAAAAGCATGGAGGGAAGAGTGGATCGCTCGTCTTGGAAGACAAGGTCGAGAACGATGAGTGAGTCAATCACTGTTCGAGTGAGGCTGTTTGCTGCACCTCGGGAGACGCTACACGCCGGTGAGATAGAGGTGAAGATCGGTCACGGCGCGACTGTGGATGACCTCCTGAACCACCTGGGCGAAACCTACCCTGTTCTGCATCAGTATCTCGGTTATCTCGGTGTGGCGGTCAATCGTGTCTATGCGGATCGGCAGACGTTGCTGAACAACGGTGACGAAGTGGCATGCTTGCCTCCTGTTGGCGGAGGGTAGAATGACGAACACGGATCTGTTCAAGATCACCACACTGCCCATCTCCGTCGACGAACTGATTACAGGGCTCTCAAACCCGACCATCGGGGCAGTGGGGACGTTTGTCGGTGTCGTTCGTGGCGACACAGAGGAACATGTTGTGGACCTCTTGGAGTACGAAGCCTATCCGGAGATGGCAGAGAAGACGGTGCGCCAAATCGGTGAGGAGATCCGTGCCCAGTGGAGAGCGATACGTCAAGTTG
>CAZBSW010000253.1:0-3578 GCA_964494835.1 uncultured Thermotogae bacterium | reverse complement strand
GATGATGAGTCCGTCTGCGCGCTTTCTCCGCAGCAGCCGGACGTAGCTCGATTCTCGATCGACATTCCCTGCGGTATTACACAACATCACCCCGTACCCGAAACGATGTGCCACTTCACCAACACCTTGAGCGATGTCGGAGAAGAATGGATTCGTGATGTCGGCGACGATCAGTCCGATCGCGCCTGAGGCTCCCATTACCAGGCCGCGCGCCAGTTCATTGCGCTCGTACCCCAGACGATCGGCCACTTCTTTGATCCTCTGCCGCGTCCCGTCATTTATCAGTGGGCTGTCGCTCAGAGCGCGGGAGACCGTAGACGCAGATACCCCCACCTCACGCGCGATGTCCTTTATCGTCACCATTTTCTTTCTCCCAGTAGGGCTTCCACAGATGTGACGGTCCCTGCGAACGGACCAACAGACTCCATCTTGAGCGAGGTGACCGCTGCCGCGTACCTAGCGGCTCGAGATGCAGTCCACGACATCCTACTTGCTACGTAGACGGAGAAACACGTGTCCCCCCGGCCGGTGCGGCCGTTCACCTCACGCGGCTGGAACGCGGCCTCGAACAACTGCCCGTCGGAGTACACGACAACGCCCCCTTTGTGAGTGACGACTACTTCTTTCGGTCCGTAAGCGGCGAGTGCCGTTGCCGCTTTGTGGGGATCGGCCTCTCCCGTAAGGACCTGTGCTTCACTGTCGTCCACCTTGAGAGTATGAACCAGTGGCAACCCTTCGTCTTTCTCTTCCCAGTCCCGAAATACGACTTCCCCTCTCTCGGCAAAACGCACGAATCCCTGTACATCCAGGGCGACGATGCCTCTGCCGGAGATTGCTCTCAGTAATGGCAAATCAACCTCCCCGGCCAGGATCGGCACCACGAAGAAGACTTTAGCCTCCACATCAGGGATGTCGTCCTTGCTGAACGGACCTGCAAAGCCGAGCGGAGAGCACGTCCTCTTGTCTCGATCGGTGGTGTAGTAGGCGTTAACCATACCTGATGTCTGTTTCGACTCACTGGCGAAGACGGTGATCCCCTCTGCCCTCAACTCGTCGAGTAGCGGAAAGTCTGACTTCCGCAGCTTGGTGACGACGCCGACTTTGTATCCAAGACGGGCGAGCGCCATCGAACCATAGTAGACGGCCCCCCCAGATGCAATGCGGGACGTATCTCGAAATACGATTCTATCCTTGGCGAAGTGACCGATCATCAGCGCGTCAAACGGTTCACCGGTCAAGATACGACCTCTCTTTTCTGAACCCGGGCTGCCAATTGCTCCAGGAATCTCGCAAGATCATCCACCACGAGGTCGGCCTTTTGTCTCATCTCCTCCGGGGCGCTCGCCATGGCGACTCCCGTTCCCGCCGTCAGAAGCATCTCCAGATCGTTCAAGTTGTCACCGAAGGCAACTGTCTCTTCGAGGGGAATGGTGAGCATGGCCGATAGCCTCCGTAGCGCGTCTCCCTTTGACACGGACGGCGCAAGTATTTCAAGGAAATTGTGTTCGGAGAGGACACATTCCGGACGCGGATGAATCCTTCTGTATGCGTTGCGCAAAGAGATCAAGTCCTCCCGTTCTCCGATAATGAGAAGCTTCATCGGATCCTTGCGCACTTTGTCAAGGTAACTCGCCAAGTCTCCCACCACCACCGGTGGAATGCCGTCTTTCGCCGCGAAGGCCTCGATCGGCGGGGTCACTTCCCGGGCGTAAAAGAAGCCGTCATCGGGCTTGAGGTATAGTTGCGGATGTACAGGGTAACTTCTCGCCAGGAGCAGGGCATCGCAGGCGGCACGCCGATCCAATCGGCTTTCGAACAGGACTTCTCCCGTCGGAGTGCTTATCAGCGCCCCGTTGTATAGGATGGCCGGTGTCTGCACTCGGAGCTGTCGAATGAATGGAGATGCCGCGGCGAATATCCTTCCGGTGGCAAGCGTAATCTCGACCCCGGACTCCCGCAATTGTAGAAGTGAATTACTGATCGAAGCGGGAAGACGATGGCTCGTGTCGAGCAATGTCCCGTCAAGATCGAATACCAAGAGTCGAGCTCTTTCCATGGCTGATCAGGCTTCTTTCTTCAGCAGACGCAGGCTGCGGCGATGCAGGTGAAGACCTACTCGGGAACCTATCGAGAGGAGACCCCGTTCCTGGGGGTTTGCCACCTGTACCTCCAATCTTTGCCCGCCCGCTAAGGACAAGGCATACAGAACGACCGATCCCGTGTAATGGGAGAACAGCACTTCCGCATCGATGTCCCCCATTCCGACATCGACCAAGTCCACGGCCTCGGGACGAATGAGCAAGGCCGATTCATCGCCGGCTTCGGCAGGAAGACCGGTCTGCTCCAAAGCTATCTCTGTATCGGCAAGGGCTATCTTGATCGTGTTCCCACTGACAGACACCACCCGCGCCTTAAGGAAATTCGCCTCTCCGATAAACCCGGCCACGAACTGATTTGCCGGGCGCGAATATATCTCTTCGGCTACCCCGAGCTGTTGCAGTTTGCCGTCGTTCATCACCGCGATTTGGTCCGAAATACTCATTGCCTCCGCTTGATCATGCGTCACATAGAGGCTCGTTATTCCCAGCTCCTGCTGAAGGCTGCGGATCTGTTCACGCGTGCCTTTTCGCAGCTTCGCGTCCAGATTCGACAGCGGTTCGTCGAAGAGGAGGACCTTCGGTTCGGTGATAATCGCACGACACAGCGCCACTCGCTGTTGCTGTCCCCCCGATAGCTGTCCCACCGATCGCTTCCCCAATCCTTCCAATCCCACCAGATGCAACACCTCTGCAACACGCACGTTGATTTCTTTCTTGGGAACATGCTTCACCTTGAGGCCGTACGAGACGTTCTCGAATACGGTCATGTGTGGGAACAGACCGTAGGATTGGAACACCATCGACGTGTCTCGATGCTGAGGCGCGATATCATTGACCCGAACCTCGTCGATGTAGACATCTCCTGAGGTTGCATTCTCGAATCCAGCAATGATGCGTAATGACGTTGTCTTCCCGCATCCTGACGGCCCAAGCAATGTGATGAGCTTGCCCCTTTCCACCGCCAGAGAGAAGTGATCGACAGCGAGCACCTCTCGGCGCGATCCCTCGAAGAATATCTTGACAACATCATGAAAGCGAACAACAACGTCCGTCATTTGTTTCTCCTATCCTCGTGCAAGTGGTGAGAACCCCTTCTTGAAGATCCGCTCTGCGACAAATCTCATCAGCACGATCGCAACGAGCACAATAGCGATAATGACGTACCCATAAGCCGCCGCCGCCGCCAAGTTCGCCTGATCCACTTCGTACAGAAGAGCGACTGTAAGTAGCTGCCAACCGGCGGAAACGACGAAGACCACCGCGCTGATCGCCGTCATGCAGCGGACGAACATGTATACCAGACCGGACAAGAACGCTGGCGCAACGATAGGGAGTGTAACGCGGGTGAACGTGCGGAAAAATCCGGCGCCCAGGCTGCTCGATGCTTCTTCGATCGACGGGTCGATCTGTTGAAGCTGGGCGATAGCGTCGCGGATCCCGACCGGCATCCTCCGGAAGATGAAGACCATTATGATAATC
>CAZBSW010000252.1:0-3593 GCA_964494835.1 uncultured Thermotogae bacterium | reverse complement strand
GCTCCTCCATCTCCCGCGGCGAGCGAAAATGGAATCCGTCACCGTCAAACCGCATTCGATCCTCATCGTTGATCTTCTTGTTAGCGCGGATGTTCAGAAGAACCTCGTGCGCCAATCGGTCCTCCGGTGTCAGATAGTGGATGTCGTTCGTTGCCACCAGGGGGAGATCAAGATCGCGGGCAAGGGCGACCATCTTGTCGCGCAATACGTGATCCGCCTCTGTCCCATGATCTTGAAGCTCAAGGTAGAAGTTGCCTTCGCCGAAGATTTCCGCATACTCCGACGCAACCTCCCGTGCCGCCTGCTCCCGTCCGGCCAGCAACAGGCGTGGAACTTCGCCGCTCTGGCAGGCGGAAAGTGCGATCAACCCATCCCTGTGCTGGCGCAGCAACTGCTTATCGGCACGCGGTTTGTAGTAGAAGCCCTCTGTTTGAGCAAGGCTGACGATGGAAACGAGATTCTCGTATCCCTGCATAGCGGTCGCTAGTAGCACGAGATGATAATACCTATCGCCGTTTTGCATCTTGAGGTCGCGTCTGTCACCGGGGGCGAGGTAGATCTCACACCCGATGATCGGTTTGATCCCACGGCGCTTAGCCTCACGATAGAACTTGATCGCACCGCTCATCACACCATGATCGGTGATGGCAAGCGAATCCATCCCGTACTCCGCCGTGCGGTCGAGAAGATCGGCGATCTTGCAGGAGGAATCGAGGATGCTGTATTCGGAATGGGTATGGAGGTGTATGAATCGCGCAGCCAATCTTAATCCCCTTCGTCGATGAAGATAACCTTTTCCTCGCCTGGTTTCACCAATCCCAGTTTGTCGCGCGCGATCCGTTCTATCGTCGCCAGATCATCACGATTGGCAACCTGGGAGCGCAGGTTCGCCTGTTCACGCAGTGCTTCCTCCTCCTGCGCGGTAACGGCCGCTACCTGATGCTGCAATCGGTTGATGCTTACGAAACGAACGACATAGAGTGAGGAAAGGAGAAGAAACACGACAACGATCAGCCACACCAAGGCACGCCGTCCCCTTCGAGGTGCTGGCTGCGAGTACCAACCATTCTCATACACGCACATCGCCCCCTATCCTTACCCCACCCGTGTCTCTATTCTACGGTCGAAACCGCGCCGGCCAAGCGGCCAGCTCTAGCTCATACTCCTCCTCAATGCGAATGAGACGATTGTACTTCGCCACCCGCTCACTGCGCGAAATCGACCCACTTTTCAGCTGTCCACAGGCCATCCCTGTGGAGAGGTCGGCGATCGACGTGTCCTCGGTTTCACCGGAACGGTGCGAGACGACACATGTGTAACCAGCGAAATGAGCTATGTTCATCGTGGTGATCGTTTCCGAGACCGTTCCGATTTGATTGAGCTTGATCAAGACCGAGTTTGCGATCCCCTCATCGATCCCGTGACGCAACCGCTGAGGATTGGTGACAAAGTTGTCGTCACCGACGATCTGGATCTTTTCCCCCAGCTCGCGGGTGATGACTTTCCATCCGGCTTCGTCATCTTCAGCTACTCCATCTTCGATCGATACAATCGGGTACTGCGCAACCCATTCCTTGTACACGGAGACAAGATCATCGGCGGACAGTTCATTGACTCTACCGTCGATCGTAAACCTGTACGAATAATCGTAGAAGCTGTTCGCCGCGGAGTCCAGCGCCAACGCCACGTCCGCGCCCGGTCGATAACCGCTCTTTTCGATTGCCTCAACAAGGAGGGAAAGTGCTTCCTTGTTGTCGTCGAGATTCGGAGCAAATCCACCCTCATCTCCAACGGCAGTGGACAACTCCTTCTCCTTCAGTATCCCTTTCAACGTATGGAAGACCTCGGAGCAATAACGGATCGCCTCGTGAACCGTCGGCGCGCCGATCGGGACAAGCATGAATTCCTGGACATCAACGTTGTTGTCCGCGTGCGCCCCCCCGTTCAACACGTTCATCAGCGGCAGAGGAAGGAGCGGCTCGCGGGCGCCGGCGATGTAACGGAACAGAGGGAGACCGAGACTTGCCGCGGCAGCATGCGCCGTCGCCAACGACACGCCGAGGATTGCGTTCGCACCCAAGCGGCTCTTGTTCTTCGTGCCATCGAGGTCGATCAGTATGCGATCAAACTTCTCTTGTGCCAGCGCATCCTGGCTGACGACGACTGGCGCGATCTCCTCGATCACGTTTCTCACCGCCTGCGTCACACCGCGGCCGTGGAACCTTCCTTTATCCCCGTCCCGCAGTTCAAGCGCCTCGTGCGCACCGGTTGAGGCACCGGACGGAACCGCGGCTCTTCCGAGCGTGCCGTCTTCGAGAATGACATCGACCTCCACAGTCGGGTTGCCGCGAGAATCGAGGATCTCCCGCGCAAAAACATCTTCTATCAGTATCATCTGTTCCTCCAGTGATTTCTTTCTCGAGGAGTATAATCCCCGTCGCGCAGCCGGACAACGACAGCCGTCGCAAAGAAAACGGGGGACCGATTTCTCAGTCCCCCGTGACCTATCTCCGGTTTATCTCATTAATCCTTGTAGATATTCCAGAGCTGGATATCCATCGTAATGTTCAGGGTCGCGCCATGAACGCCCGGCAGCGAGGCGATGACCATCTCGTCGGTCATTGCCCACAGCGGGATGAACGGGACATCTTGCACGCTAAGGATCTGAATCGCCTTGTACAAGAGTGTCCGTTTCGTCACATCGGCCGTTGTTGTCGCCACATCCATGATCGCCTTGTACGCCTCGTAGTTCGGGTCGTGGTTGAAGAACGTCCCCAACCCCTCAGGCGACTCGGTCGTCCACGGAGCAAGGAAGTTCGACGACTCGAGATAATCCGGGTGCCAGCCGAGGAGGAACATGTCGAACCCACCGGAGGACATGCGCTCGGTGTATGCACCCCACTCGAGCATCTGGATCGAGATATCGATCACGCCGGTCTCTTCGAGACTTCCCTTGATGACCGTTGCCACGTCACCCTCGGTGGTACCGTAGTGCTTGGGTGTGTACCACAGGTTGAGTTTGAGTGGGTTGGCTTCGGAGTACCCGGCTTCCTTGAGCAAGAACCTCGCCTGTTCCAGATCGCGATGTGGGAACACATCAATGGCACCAAAGAACGGAGGATCCACTTTCGGAACCATCGTGTAGATCGGATCTACTGTACCACTGAAGACCTGAGTCACCAGTGCGTCACGATCCACCGCATAGGTGATCGCCTGACGTACGAGTGGGTTGTCGACCGGCGGTTGTGTGACGTTGAACAGCAAGTAGCGGACACCGGGACTCGGCGGATAGAAATTCACATTTACATTCGGGTTGTCTTCCAGGCTCTTGATGTCTTGCGGGCTCAGAGTACGGAAGATGAAATCCACATCGCCGGCTTCTATTGCTGCACGCAACGCAGCCGCGTCGGAGTACATCTTCTCGATGACATCCTTCGTCTTCGGTGCTGGACCGTAGTAACCGTCGTATGCCTCATACTTCACGTACTGGTCGGGTACGTATTCGACAAGCTTGTATGGACCAGTACCAGCGTACACGCCCTTGGCGAAGTCATCTGCAGGAGTGGTCTTCGGCGAGTAGATCAATGCCGGTG
>CAZBSW010000251.1:0-3683 GCA_964494835.1 uncultured Thermotogae bacterium | reverse complement strand
GTCATATCCTACCATTTTGGGTGGCTTCCGATGAACGGACGTGTGGGGGCGCAGGTGCTGGCGGCGCACCCATTGCACACGATCACTGGCCTCTATATCTTTGATTCACTGTTTACGGGTAACTGGGCCGTATTATGGAGCTGTCTTCAGCATATTATCCTTCCTGCAATCACCCTTTCCTACGCCTCGCTCGCGGTTGTCACCCGCATGGTCCGTTCTAGCATGCTTGAGGTGATGGAGCAAGACTACATCTGTACCGCACGTGCAAAGGGTATCAGTGAACGTATCGTTGTATACAAACATGCGCTGAAGAACGCACTCATCCCTGCGGTAACGGTGGTCGGACTGACATTTGGAATGCTCCTTGGGGGAGCGTTCCTCACGGAGACGATCTTTTCATGGCCGGGGATGGGGCGCTATGCGGTGGGGACGATCACGTCGCTCGACTTTCCTGCAATCATGGGAGTTGCCATTATCGTGGCGCTCTCCTACGTGACGGCAAACCTCATCGTTGACCTGCTGTACGCAGTTATCGACACAAGGATCCGCTATACATAGGCTATAGGATGAAACAAGAAGAGAACAGCCAGAAAGGCGTGAAACGTAAGTCGCTCAAACGTGCAATCTTGCGCGAGCTATTCCATTCGCCGCTTGTAATATTCGGACTAGTGGTAGTGCTGATCATGGTCGTGCTCGCGATCTTTGCACCCGCCATCGCACCTTATGACCCGGCAAAGATCAACTTCATGGCAGTCACGGCTCCTCCTTCAACTGCGCATTTGCTGGGCACTGACGATGTGGGACGCGACATGCTCAGTCGGATCATCTACGGATCGCGCATTGACCTGATGGTCGGATTTCTCACAATCCTCGGCGCAATCGTGATCGGTCTTCCATTAGGGGCGGTTGCCGCCTACCGCGGCGGTTGGGCGGATGAGATCATCATGCGGGTAACAGATATGTTCCTTTCCTTTCCGTCGCTTGTACTAGCAATGGCGCTTGCGGCGGCGCTGGGTCCGGGATTGATTCATGCGATGGAAGCGATGCTCATTACATGGTGGCCCTGGTATACGCGCCTCATTCGCGGACAGATCCTCTCTATCAAGGAGAACACCTACGTGGAGGCGGCAAAAGCAGTCGGCGCGAACGATTTTCGTGTGGTTCTGCGTCACGTACTACCCAACTCTCTCTCGCCGATCATCGTGCAGGGGACGATGGACATCGGGAACGCTATCCTCACGGCCGCTTCACTGAGCTTCATCGGACTCGGTGCACAACCGCCCCAGCCAGAATGGGGGGCAATGATCACTATCGGGAGAAACTACATCCAGCAGTACTGGTGGATGGCCACTTTCCCCGGTCTGGCGATCCTTCTGACTGTTATTGGGTTCAACCTATTCGGAGACGGACTACGCGATAGCCTCGACCCGCGCTTGCGATAGACCTTCCAAAGCTTGGAGCATAGCCGCGTTGACTCATAACTGGCGGTTGCTATTCAATCGGCCGTGAATGAGTGCCACGGTTCTCCCCCTTGACACATCTGGGGCGATATCGTATATTAGATTTATCGGGGCAGCAGGCCCCGTTTTGCTTTCCCTTGAGTTGACTTCCCTCAAAATCGCGGGCACAGTTTGGTCGACGTGGCAATGACCCGCGTTCGCAATATAAGGGAGGAACAACGAGTGTCTTACCGGATCGTTCTCCTTGTCATCGGTGTCGCTGCGGCCGTCATCGGCCTCTTCCTTTTCCTTTGGGAGGGCGGAGTGGCATGGCTGATCCATGCGCAAGCGCCGAGCGCGATCGGCGGATACGGAGATAACATGTGCTACGACGGGCACAATGTACGCCCGATCAACGGAACCCTGATGCTACGCATTGCAAGCGACGGTACCGGCACACTGGATCTCTCTGTCACCACTACTGACAAGAGCGGCCCGTTGCGTATATCGGCGTCCGATGAGATCTCTGGGACGATCACGATCTCAGCGCATCTCGACAACACATCGCACATCAACCAAGCGGTCAAGATTCACGGGGATACGAAGAACGGCGGCCCCAGTCTCCCCCAGACTTTTGCTCTCATAACCGGTGAGGGAGCGTTCGATCTGTACGTAAATGGGGCTCTGCACTATCGCGGACTACGGGGAGAATGGTCTGTGGCCGATGCTGTCCGGAAAAACGACGGATCCATCCGGCAGAGCGGACTCGTATACAGCCCGCTATTGCGAGACAAGACCGGGTTTTCAGACCCGACACACCAGGAGTTTACATTGCTTATTCACTCGGAGACGGCCGATGCTGGCAACAAGCCGGCCTACGATCTCGTGTTGCAACTGGTTTTCTCCGATGTGACGATCGAGAAACAACCGAATACGGCCGCGCAGTGACAGCTCAAACAGCCGCCGCATCTCCGTTTGAATCGTCGGTTTCCAAGACGGTGTCGAGTTCATCTTGTGATTGGCCATTGCGTGGCGATTCATCTCTGACCCCGAACAATGACGAGATTCCCTTGCGGGCCTCAAAGAAGAGGGCGGCATTCTTCGCCTCTGCAGTGACGGTGGAGATGATGAGGCGATCGCCGGCGCGCACGCGCTCGCTTCCTTGTGGGATGATGATTTCGCTCTCATCGTTGCGGAATATGCCGGCTACGAGACAATGGCGCGGATAGCGCCTATCCGTCGAGATTTCACGAATCGTTCTGCCCACACTGCGCGACTTCTCGGGGACCGTCACGCTGATGATCGATCCTGTGCCGGCTCCGAAGCTTGCGATCTCATGCACTTCTGGTCGCTCAATCTCCAGTATCAAACGGTCGAGGAACAGGCCTACCACATCGATTACTGTTGTCACCCCCGCCTGTTGGTAAGCATGGGCGTATTTCGGATTCGCCATGCGGGTGATGATCCTGTTTGCGCCGGCACTCTTTGCCAGCAGGCAGAACGCCATGTTATCCGCGCTCTGCCGCATCATGGCTACTGCTACGTCTGCCGCTCCGATCTCAGCCTCCTCCAGAGTGGCGATGTCGGTTGCGTTGCCGCATATGGCGGCAACGCCGAGCTTGGAGCTTACCAACTCGCATACCTCATGAAGCAGATCGATCGCCACGACTTCGTGGCGATCGGCCGTCAACCTCGTGACCAGACGTCTCCCAGCCATGCCGGCACCAGCAACAACTACGCGCATATTCCCTCCTAACGCCACACCCGGCGGGAGAAGATGAGAAACAGCGGGAGAAGCTCAAGCCTCCCCGCAATCATCGCCATGATGTAGAAGACCTTTAAGCCGGAGTTTATGTTAACATACGCCGCAGGATCGATGTAACTCGGTCCGATATTGCCAAGTGCGGAGAGTGTACCAGAGAGTGATTCCAACGGGGTGAAGCCGGAAAGCAACCCAGTGATGAGGCTTCCAAACACAACGATCGTCGTCCAGGAGAAGAATATCGCGGCGGTGCGATAGACTTCAGGTGGGCGCACAATCTCTCCGTCGCTGATCAACGGAACGACCTCGTTTGACGGGCGCGAGACTATACGCAGTTGGTGCCAAAAGAGCTTTAGCAGCAGACCGATTCGCAGTACCTTGACCCCACCGGCGGTCGACCCCACACAGCCGCCGATGAACATCAAGATGAGGAAGACCTGTTTGGATATCGGCGTGAAGATGCTACCGGCGATGTCTCTGGT
>CAZBSW010000250.1:0-3690 GCA_964494835.1 uncultured Thermotogae bacterium | reverse complement strand
TAGATGGTCTTCCCAATCCTTCCGGCATAACCGTTCGTGTTTAGTTCAGCCTTAAGGTCCACCGACTCCCCGCTCGCAAGGACCTTCTGTTTCAGATCAACGACGGTACACCCACAACTGGTACGGACATTCTTGATCGACAATGGTGTGTCGCCGACATTGGTGATAATGAACTTGTGCGTTACGAAAGTGCCGGCAACGACGCTTCCGAAGTCATACGCATCACTGTCCACCTGTATCTTCGGCGTAGCGCTTGCAATTACACTTGACAAGACAAAGACAGTCAACGCGAGAACTGCTGTTCTCTTCATTCGAATCCTCCTTGTCATTGCGATGAGTTCGTAAGAATGTATACTGAACCGCTTCGCCCTGCAAGGAAACCGAACAGTCAGGGGTGGCGTTACTTGGTACGCATAGAGACGAAGAGCGGCGGCCCTCAGCCCGGCGGGCGGGCGGAACAAATCTGGGTCAACCGCTCGAGACAGACCCAACGGGGCATTGCCCCTCCCGCAGCGTTCTAGGAGGAGCTCCCGTCGGTGAACCTCGCGTAACGTGCCAGGCAGCGCTCGAATCACGCCGAGAGTGATCACGGCGAGGCGAGGAGGTTGATCGGCCTCCTCACCTCGGCAAGAGCGTATGTTTTTCTGCCTCTCTCATCCGGATATGACAAACTTGTCTTTGAAGATGCGCGTCCACTCATTGAATCCCCCGAGCAGACTCTTCGCCTCAGGAAACCCGTTTTTGTTCAGCATTTGCGCCGCCTGATCACTCTTTGTGCCATCTTCATCGTAGAGGACGATCAACACGCCCGTAGGGAGGCGATCGATCCAATCGTTCAGTTCCTCATATGGGATGTTGACCGCGCCGAGCATGTGCGACGCCGCATATGAATCAGGGGAGCGCAGATCGACTAGCAAGTAGAAGAGATAGTTCAAGTCACCACAGGCGATGTTGTACGGCTGCGCGCGGTTTACACTCCCTTTCAGCTGCAGGACAAACTTCGGCTGTGCAGGATCGTTTGATTCCACATAGATGAGCTTGGTGACCGTCTTTCCGCCATAGCCGACCGAGTCGAAATTCACATCGAGGTCGACCGAACCGCCCGGGGCAAGGCTTGTCTGCGAGAGATCGGTGGTTGTGCAACCGCAGCTCGTTGTCACACGCGTGATTGTCAGTGTTGCATCACCTGAGTTGGTCAGCACAAAAGTGTGCGTGACGAACGCACCCTCTATCACTGTACCGAAATCGTAGGTTGTGCTATCCGTTGTTATCATCGGCGCTGCCAACAAGGAAAACCCAGCCAGCGCAACTATTGCCAGAAAACCGACGATGGTTCTATTCACTTCTTTCGCCTCCTATGATACAACCGTGGCCTTTTCATGCTTGTTGCAGTATCACCTTGATCTCCTCAATAGTCAACGCTCTTCCTTCCGCCTTCACCACACCATCTATCGCCAGAGCCGGTAGATGTTTGATCCCACGTGTTTGTGCATCACCGATATCGTCTACTTGCACCACTCGCGCTGTCAAACCGAGGTCGGAGAGCGCTTTGGTGACAAGTCCAGTCTCGATCTTGCATGTAGAACATCCCATAAGGCAGCCTGTACCAAAAACCTCAATTTTATTCACTCAATTCCTCCATTGTTCACTATCCTATCTCTCGGTTTCCGCTCTGTTCAACGGGGTTGATCCTGCCACGAGATGAATTATCCATCGTGTAGCAAGAAGCGCAACACCGACCAGCAAATGCACAGGGTATAGGTCGCTAACGTACTCACCTCATCCCACAATTGCCAGCAAGGAGATCTCCTACGTTTGATTCCCGTCCTTGAGTTGGTGTACATTTTCACGCTGGTGATAGCAACTCGTGCCATTCTCTCGCGATAATTACAGTATACTGCACGGAAAACAAGGAGGGGATCGTGTCTCGTAGTCAACTTGTGGATTATGCGCGACCGTCCACGTTGGATGAAGCGCATACCCTATTGCGCACGCGTGGAAAATCGGCTCGCATCATCGGTGGAGGGATCGATCTTGCACGCTTCCTTCCCGCTGATGTAACGACGCTGATCGACATCTCCAAGCTTGATCTTTCCTATGTCGAGGAGCGCTCTGCTGGGATCGCTGTCGGTGCTACAACAACGTTTGCACAGCTATTGGAAGATCGCGTTATCACGCAAATATGTGGCGGCGTGGTCGAACAGACGTTAAGGAAGGTAGGATCGCCGCTTCTACGCAATCTAGCCACCGTGGGAGGGAGCGTCGTAAGTGCGCATCCGTGGTCAGACGTCATCACGCTCTTCATCGCGCTTGATGCGAAAGTCGTACTGTACAACGGAGAAACACAGACTGTTCCATTGACCAAGTTATACGCGTCGCGCTCTCTGTTGGCAGGTTCGATCGTACACGAGGTAATCATACCCATCCCCTCCGCCGGCTTTGTCGCTTCGTTCTATAAGTTCAGCCGTACGGAGTTTGATATCGCCCTCATCAACTGTGCGTGTGTTGCAAAGACAGAATCAGGTAAGTGTACGACCGCACGTATCGCCATTGGAGGAACCCCTTATCTCGCCACTCGGCTGACTGGCGCAGAAAAAACACTCACTGGCTCACCCCTTTCGGATGAGACGATCGAGAAGGTGGCCCGCATTTTACAGGAAACGACCGTCGTCGCAGACGATCGCCGTGCAAGCGCGAACTACCGCAAACAGCTCATCTATGCGATCGCCAAGCGTTGCTTGCAGGAGATAAAGGAAAAGTCGGAGGGAGGACGATGAAGATTGCGTTAACCATCAATGAAGATCACCGCGAATTCGAGATTACCGCTGGCGAGAGTCTGCTCGAACTGCTACGGCGCGCTGGGTACAAGAGCGTCAAAAAGGGATGCGGTTCCGGGGATTGCGGTGCATGCACAGTGATACTCAACGGCCACGCCGTCACTTCGTGTCTTGTCTTCGCCGCCAAAGCTGACGTTTGCACCGTCCTCACTGTGGAGGGTTTGCAAAAGGATGGGAAGTTGCACCAGATTCAGGAGGCATTTCTCGAGGAAGGAGCGGTGCAATGCGGCTATTGTACACCGGGAATGGAGATGGCAACCTTCGACCTATTGAGTCATAATCCGAATCCCAGCATAGAGGAAATCAAAGAAGGACTTTCCGGGAATCTGTGCCGTTGTACCGGTTATGCCAAACAGATAAACGCGGTCAAATCGGCTGCAAGGAAGATGAGCGGGAGATCGTCATGATGGACGAGAGGAGCAGGGAGTTCTCCACCATAGGGAAGAGCAAGCAGAAAGTCGATGGCATCGGGCTCGTGACCGGAAAGCCGAAATTCACCAATGACATTGATCTTCCCGGTACGCTAAAGGTAAAGATTCTCCACAGTCCGCATGCACATGCGAGAATTCTTTCCATCGATACAAGCAAAGCAGAGGCGATACCGGGTGTGGCACTCATCCTGACGCACAAGAACACCCCTCCCACCCGTTTTACCACCGCTGGCCAGGGATTCCCCGAGCCGTCACCTTACGACACGCGCATGTTCGACGACAAGGTTCGGTTCATCGGGGATCGCGTTGCTGCTGTTGCAGCGGAGTCTGAAGAGATCGCACTTGCAGCTTTGAAGGCGATCGAAGTGAGTTATGAGAAGCTTCCCGCAGTGTTGTCGATCGATGAAGCCCTCTCCTCGGAC
>CAZBSW010000249.1:0-3703 GCA_964494835.1 uncultured Thermotogae bacterium | reverse complement strand
CCGTCGATGAATATTATGAGCTACGCGGAATGGATCGCCACGGTCCAACCGATGAACGGCTTGAACATCTGGGGCTTCAGTATGCATCGGGTCTGATACCAAGGGATAGTGAATCGGAACACAAAAATGATCTCTAGGTACTACCTACAGCGGCACCCAACGCTACGGCACCTCCGTCTTCTTGGATCTCTTGCCGTCTCCATTCCAAGAAAGGAGATCTGTTATGGTTAATCGAGGGAGTCTCTGGATACGAAATGCGACAATCGCCACACCAACAGGCTTGATCGAAGGGGATTGCATCGTAGACGAAGGTGTGATTACCAAGATCGGCAGGGTCTCATCTGAAGCCACCCCCCATAGATTCTCTGTTGTGGAAGCCCGAGGGGATTTGTTGTGTCCCGGCTTCATCGACCTGCATGTTCATGGCGGCAGCGGGTATGACTTCAGCGACTCAACCCGCGAAGGCGTTGAGAAGATTGTCCGATTCCACCAGCAACATGGTACAACTTCCCTCGTTGCCTCGATCGTGCCGGGCCCAATCGAGGCCATGCGAGCGGCAGCAGAATCTATCGCAAGTGCCTCTGAACCAGGAGTGCTCGGGCTTCATCTCGAAGGTCCGTTCCTCTCAAGGGATCGAAAGGGAGCTCTCAGCGAGAAATGGCTAAGATTCCCGGGGAAGGAAGCCTTTCATGAGCTCGTCCGCGACCACGAACACCTCGTTGCCATCGTGACCTGCGCGCCTGAGCTTGAGGGGGTGGGGGATCTTATCCGGCTTGTTAGAGAGATCGGAGCGGTCCCCGCCATTGGGCACACAGCCTGCTCTTTTGAGCAGGCATGCGCTGCGGTGCAAAGTGGAGCAACCCATTTCACGCACTTGTTTAATGCAATGACCGGCCTTGGTCATCGCGATCCCGGGGCTGTCGGCGCAGCGCTGAGATACCCATCGACGACCGCCGAGTTGATTGTTGATGGAAACCACATTCACCCGTGGATGGTGTATTTCCTCCTAGATCTCCTCAAGCTCAAAGGAAGGCTAGGGGGAACATGCCTTGTAACAGATGCCATACGGGCTGCGGGGATGGACGACGGGAGGTACACATTGGGAGGGTTGGAAGTTGACGTTGTAGATGGCGTCGCACGACTCACCGACGGCACACTTGCCGGTTCGACCCTGACAATGGAACAGGCTTTACGAAACACGATTGAATACACGAAACTTCCGATCACCGAAGTAATCACCCTGGCGACTTCCAATCCAGCCGGCATCCTCGGGCTCTCAAAACACAAAGGTACAATCGTTGAAGGGGCGGACGCCGATCTTATTCTCCTTGATTCACATTTCCACGTCCGTACCACGGTGAGAATGGGAGCGGTAGTCTTCGAAAGGGCCATGTGATAATGACAAAATTGGTCGTGCTTAGTAACTACGATGAGCTGAGTCGAGCATGTGCTCAAGTTCTTGTACGTGTGATTCGGCAGCGGCCATGCTCCGTCGTGGGCCTTCCTACCGGAACCACCCCGCTGGGAATGTATCGAGAGCTTGTCGATGCCCATCGGCGGGGTGAAGTGGACTTTTCAAAGATCACTGCGTTTAACCTTGACGAGTATATTGGTCTACGAACCGCTCACCCAGCGAGTTTCTCCGCGTACATGGAAGCGAACTTCTGGAAGTACATCCCTCTGGATCCGGCGCGCAGGCATATTCCAGCGAGCATGCCGGTAGATCCCATCGAGGAATGCGTGCGCTACGAAACCGCCATCCAAGACGCCGGAGGCCTTGATTTCACAATCCTGGGACTGGGAACTAACGGACACATCGGTTTCAATGAGCCGGGGACTCCCTGGGATACTACGACACATGTCGCCGCACTCACGAAGTCGACCATTGCTTACCTGGACTGGGAGGTAAGAGAAGAGACTTGTCCCACTCAAGCAATCACAATGGGTATTCGGACAATCCTTTCTTCAAGGGTATTGATGCTTATTGTAAACGGACCCGACAAGGCGTACATCCTCGAGCGCGCCCTTGCCGGTCCCACGGGCATCGACTGCCCCGCTTCTTCTCTCCAGTTGCATCCTTGTCTTCTTGTGATGGTCGACCGTAGTGCTGGGAGGAAGTTGATGGAGAAGACCGAGGGTGTTGGTGGGCATCGGGTCGTTCTGACATCAGGGATCGAAGAGAGTCTCGCAGATTTGGGAATTCAGTGATACAGTGTCTCCGCGAGGCGCGATGACGGCGTCATGCAGCAGCGGGTGGAAAGCTCAACGCCAAGGTGACGGTCAAGGACCTCAACAAGCGCAATCATGCGGAGCTGAAGCGCATCGACAGCGATCTTAATGCGTTCCCGTTTTAAGCAGAATCATATGTTGGAAATCACTTCATGAAGATGGCGGTCTACAGCATGTGCCTAGAAGAGAAGAACACCAAGGCCGTCTTCCAGGGGCTCCGGCATGACGAGCAAACGGCTCGGGTACATGACGGCCACTTCGAGAAGAAGAGAGCAGCCCATCTGAGTCCTGAGCGTGTGCTCATCAACCACATTCTCCACTTCACCGAGTGTTTGCTGTGGGACACATACAAGCAGTACAACATTCCCTATCGCGTATCGTATGAGCAGGGGTATCGCTCCCTCCGAGCCAAGACAACCAGTGCGATCGCTGAGACGGGGGTTCCCGCCTGGGAGTAAGATCTCGAGAACACGGTCGAACGGGTCGGCCGGCGTCAGGATGAGGAGAAGATGATGCAACGTCTACGTGATGTAGGGTACATGTAATGAAGGACTCATGAGCTTATGTATTCGATCGCCCTCGCGGAGTGCGCTGCATTTGCAGACGGAAACGTGCACTGCCGGTAGAGAAGAGGAGATGACCGCAAGCAGGAATAGAATGCAGAGTCCAACTTTTGATTGACACATGTCGCGCGCATTACGGTTGGCGGATGAGAGGGAAGATCTGTGTCGTAATAAAGGACGGGGATTATGATAGGATTTCGAGTCTTGGTCCGCAGAGGTTGGGGAGCAAAGGAGGAGGAGGAATGAGAAAGACGGATAGGCCATGGATCACTGATCGAGCATTCATCAGCCCGTGGGCATATGAGGTCAACTCATCCCTCGGGTTGCCGGATCGTGTGACTATCTACGATGTCACGTTGCGCGATGGCGAGCAGTATCCCGGATTGGTCTTCACAAAACAGGACAAGATTCGTCTTGCTGAAGCCCTCGATCTTCTAGGGGTCGAGCGTCTCGAGGCCGGGATGCCCGCCGTCTCACAGGACGATTTTGACGCGGTCCTTGGAATTTCCCAACGCGTGAAAGCCAACGTCGTCGTCTTCTGCCGGGGAATGCGAAGTGATGTCGATCTTGCGGTCGATGCAGGTGCCTGGGGAGTAATCGTCGAACTGCCCTCGAACCAGACGCTGATCGAGAAGGGCTACGGTTGGACGAAAGAGGATGTCATTAAGAAGGGAATCGACACTTGCAACTATGCGAAGAAGAAGGGGCTGCACACAACGTTCTTTCTCATCGACTCAAGCGGAGCGGATCCCGACTTCCTGAAGTCGATCGTCCAGGCAGTTGTTGCTGAGACGGACATTGATTCCTTGACCGGTGTGGATACGTTCGGTCGACTCCACCCGCTGGGTACGGAACGTTTCGTGGAAAGACTGCGGAAATGGTCCGGTATTCCAGTTGAGATCCACGTACAC
>CAZBSW010000248.1:0-3709 GCA_964494835.1 uncultured Thermotogae bacterium | reverse complement strand
GCTCGTGATCAGGCCGTTGAAGTTGGGGGTAAGGGAGAGGTTGTCACGGATGATCGCGTGCTTCTCCTCGTAGGTGTGACTGACATAAACGGGGCAGTCGCGAGGAAGAACCGCCGGCGTCTCCCAAAACGAGAAGCCGAGGGGTACCGGGCTGGTGTCTTGACGTTCCAATCCCGTCGTGTCGATCGATCGCTTGTTCACTCTAGGGGTGGTCCCTGTCTTCAGGCGCCCCATCCGCAGGTTGAGCTTATGCAGTGAGGCAGCAAGGCCGAGGGAAGGAGGCTCCCCGCTCCGTCCGGCGGGATAGACGAGGTTTCCGATCAGCACCTCTCCATTTAGGAATGTCCCCGTAGCGATGATCACGGCGTCGGTCGCGATCGCCAGTCCCTCCCGCAGCCGAACCTCGGCCACACGCCCGTTGGTGACGAGCAGCTCTTCGATCATCCCTTCAATCAGGTCAACACCTTCGGTCTGTTCGAGGAACTTCTTCCATTGCACCTTATACGCGTCGCGGTCGGCCTGCGCGCGCCGCACCTGCATTGCTCTCCCTTTGCTCGTATTGAGTAGGCGGATGTTGAGCATGGCACGGTCCGTGATCCTGCCCATCATCCCGCCGAGGGCGTCGATCTCTCGCACGAGTTGGGACTTTCCCGGGCCACCTATCGCCGGATTACACGGCATTTTACCGATCTCGGACAGATTAATTGTGACGAGGGCGGTCGCCGCACCCAGACGCGCCGAAGCATGGGCTGCCTCACAGCCGGCATGCCCGGCACCGATTACTACAACATCGTAACGCTTCATCTACTCACTTGGCGAGCTACGAACCCATGTTTTGGAAGAACTTGAACAGGTCGATCGGTACCGGAAAGACGATGGTGGATGCATTCTCCGCCGATATATCGACCAGGCTCTGCAGGTAACGCAGCTGCAGCGATGCCGGGTTCTTCGAGATGATCGCCGCCGCTTCGGAAAGTTTGCTCGCCGCTTGCAGCTCTCCCTCGGCGTTGATGATCTTCGCCCGTCGCTCACGCTCGGCCTCGGCCTGGCGCGCGATCGCCCGCTGCATGTCGGTGGGGATCTTTACATCCTTGATCTCCACCGTCTTCACCTTGATCCCCCACGGGTCGGTCTGCTCGTCGATTATCTCTTGGAGTTTGAGGTTAATCTCCTCGCGTTCTGATAGAAGCTGGTCAAGCTCTATTCCACCGAGCACGCTACGCAACGTGGTCATGGCTATCTGACGTGTCGCCTCGATGTAGTTCTGCACCTCAACCACGGCTGCGCTGGGATCGACAACACGGAAGAAGAGAACGGCGTTGACGCTTGTCGTAACGTTGTCTTTGGTGATCACTTCTTGGGGAGGGACATCGAGGGTGACCATGCGCAGTGTCACTTTCACCATCTTATCGACAATCGGGATAAGCAGGAATAATCCCGGCCCTTTTGCTCCTACGAGGCGCCCGAGGCGAAAGATCACGCCCCGCTCGTACTCACGAACGATACGGATCGCGTTTAACAGGAATATCAATACTATCGCTACAATCGCCGCTATTGTAATTGCCATCTGAGCCTCCTTGCCGGATCGTCGGCTGTGTTGATCATAGAATGGCGTGTGCATGAAGTCAATCGGCTCGCGCAAAAGCATATGCCGAATATAATTATCCGGCGGGAGGAAGATAATGATCAACAGATGCCCATTGTTCGCCGGCAATTGGAAGATGAACAAGACCGTCGCCGAGACGGAAGAATTCATTCGCACATTCCTACAGAATTGGGATCGGAGTGACAACAGCGAGGTGCTCCTCTTGCCGCCGTTCACCAGTCTCAATCGCGCCTCGGAACTGCTCCGAGGCAAAGGAATCGCCCTTGGCGCCCAGGACGTCCACTATGAGGATAAGGGAGCGTTCACCGGCGCGGTGTCAACGGCAATGCTGAAGGACTGCGGCTGCAGCTATGTGCTTGTCGGACACTCTGAGCGGCGATCGTTGTTCCATGATGACGATCATGTCGTCTCTCTCAAACTGCGCGCAGTACTTGAATCAGGACTTAGTCCCATCCTGTGCGTGGGAGAAACGCTGGAGGAACACGACGAAGTGGAAAGAAAGATCATGTCGCAGCTTACGGCCGATCTCTCCGGCATCGACCGCAACGCCGCCAGCGCAGTGACTATCGCCTACGAGCCGATCTGGGCGATCGGGACGGGTAAGACGGCTACACCCGCAGTGGCACAAGAGACGATAGCCATGATCCGCGGCTGGATTTTGACGAATTACGGTGAGACCACCGCAAAGGGGATGCGCATCCTGTACGGTGGGAGCGTCAAGCCGACAAACACCGGTTCACTGTTAGCCCAACCGGACATCGATGGCGCCCTTGTCGGTGGGGCATCGCTGTCGCCAGAAGCGTTCGCCGCCATCGTCGCCTGCGCAGATTGACAACTGCCCCTCGATCAGCTACGGTCACGCTGAGGAGAGACGATGTGTCTTAACATTCCCAATCAGATAACGCTCGCCCGCATCGCAAGCGTGCCGTTGCTTATGTACTTCATACTGATGCAACGTACTATCGGGACGATATTGGCCATCGTTTTGTTCACGCTTGCCGCAATCTCTGATGCGGTGGACGGCTATCTTGCCCGTAGCCTGAAGCAGACGACCGTGTTCGGAAAATTCGCTGATCCAATCGCCGATAAACTTCTCGTCGCCGGAGCGTTGATATCGTTCGTACAACTGGGAGAGCTGAACGCCGCCCTCGTGATGGTGATCATCGCTCGCGAGTTCCTCGTTACCGGCCTGCGCATCATGGCAATTGCTGAGGGAGAGGTGATCTCGGCCAGCCTGCTCGGGAAGCTGAAGACCGTCTCCCACATCGGCCTCGTCCTTATCGTGCTTGTCAATCGCTATTTTCAGCTCGGTTCGGCCGGCGCAACGACAAAGGACGCTTTCCTCTACCTGGCGATCGCCCTCGCTCTCATCTCCGGGGGAGAATACTTCTATCGCTCCCGGCGTCTGTTCGGCAAATAGACGCAGCGTTTGTCTTTTCCGCGGGGAACGAACTCGCGCCTGCCGTGTGACATGAATTACCGCGGCCGGGGCGCTTGTTGACGACAATTATCCGTGAAATGCTCATGCGTACGTCACACCTTATCGTCGGATTGCTCATCATCTGCGGCGCATTCTACACATATGCGTTGGCATCAGACACCACCATAGATCTCATGGCTTCGCCGTCCCCTGTGGCGCGAGGAGAGTATCTCACATACACGATCACGGTCACCAACGGATCTACTGCCGCCGATCTCATCCTACAGGACAACCTCCCAAGCGGACTCGATCAATGGAACGGGCAGTACCGACTCGACGGCGGTGAATGGCACACCCTTCCTCCTACCGGATGGATCCCGTTGGGGACTCTGGCCTCGGGAGCGTCGACAACGGTAGAGATCAAAGCGCGAGTCGAGTATGGAGCGCCAGGAACACTTGCAAACACCGTACACGTAACAAACGGAACCGCAGAACTGGCCAATGCAACGGTGTCGGTAAACGTGTTGCCGCTCGTCGATGCCGGACCGGATAGAATGATCGCTACTGGGAGCACGCTCGTTATATCAGATTCATCGGCCACTGACGGGGGAGGCGAAATCGACTCATACACATGGGACGCCGGGGGTGGGGGTGGAACATTCGATGACCCTGGAATCCTTCAT